>NZ_JBFBGK010000029.1:0-74670 GCF_040684615.1 Streptomyces sp. NPDC089919 | reverse complement strand
GCGGGTGGACGTCATCGGCGCGGGCACCCTGGTGCTCCTGGCGATCATGGAGCGGACCGGTGCCACCGAGGTCGTGGTGAGCGAGCACGACAGCCGCCGGCGATCGTCAGGTCGGCCGATGAGTTCTGGGCCTGGGCGCTCACCTCGCCGGGACAGGTGAAGGTCACCGAGTACACCGCGCCGCGACGGGCGTCGCGGTCCACGGTCACTGTCACGCTCCGCCCCCGAGGGATGCTGACCGCGTCGAAGACCCCGGACGAGGCCGTCGCGAACGAGGCGTTGCAGCCCGGGACGGAGAGCGTGACCTGACCGCCCGGCGTGATCGTGGAGGGCAGGACACGGAAGGCGAACGGCGCCACGGGCGGCGAGGTCTGCGCCGTGGCGGCCGGGGCGACCAGCGACAGGACGGCTCCCGCGACGCCGGCGGCGAACAGCGTGGCGGAAGTGGAGCGTATGGCACGCATGGTCATTCCTCCGGGTCCCGAGGGGCAGCTGCGGAGCTCTTCCACATGGGGACGGCGTGCACCTCGATGTCGGCCACGCTAGGTGCGCACCCGGTGACCCGCGATCAGAGCCGGGCGAATGGGGCACGGCTGTGCGCCGGACGGGGGACCCGCCCGGCGCGTCGGCTGGCGGTCGGTCAGTCCGGCAGTCCCGGGAAGAACCGCAGGAAGGGTTCCGCGGTCGCCGACAACCCCCGGCTGAAGGGCGCGTCGAAGTCCCACACCAGGAAGAGGAGGAAGGCGATCAGCGCGCTGAACAACCCGGCCAGCAGCATCTCTCGGAAGGAGCGCCTGATCTGGAGGGTGAAGATCAGCCCGACGGTCACCAGCGCACCGCCGATCAGCCCGAACCACACCACCCCCGGCATGGTGGCCGCGGCGCTGGCGGCCCGTCCGCTGCGGGCGTCGTCCGCGGCCCCGACCTGGTCGACCAGCGGCTGGTAGGCCTGGCCCTCGTGGTCGGTGGCCGGCTCGTAGTCCGTCACGTCCCGCCGGATCTTCTCCAGCAGCAGGTCGCCGCGCGGGGTGACCTCGCCCTTGTCGGCCATCACCCGCCACTCGTCGTCCACCACGTAGGAGACGTACGCCCGGACGTCCGCCCGGATCCGGTCGCGGACCGCGGGCGGGTAGACCTCGGAGCGCACGCTCACCTCGTGGAGGGCCTGCGCCTCCTGGCGGACGTACTCCTGGGCGGCGCCGCGGGCCTCCCAGACGCCGGCGATGGCCAGGCCCAGCACAATCGCGTAGATCACCCCGATCATCATCGTCATGTACTCGATGACGTCCGGGGTCTCGCTCGGGTCGTCGTCCTCACCGATCCTGCGGTGGTTCAGGAAGGCGATGGACAGCACCACGGCGCAGGCTGCGGCCATGGCGATGCTCAGGACGAGCCATTCCGACACTGGTTCTCCTTAACGGGGCCGCAGGGCGACGATGGCCAGCACGGCCGGGGCGGTGGCGAGCAGGGTGAAGGTCAGGACCGAGACGTGGTGCTCGCGGGGCTTGCGGTGCGGCATCCGGTAGGCGGGCCGGGCCACGTGGTGGACGCTCGGTGCCGGCCGGGGCCGGGCGCGCGGCGGCGCGGGGACGGTCCGGACCACCGGCGGCGCGGCGCGCAGCGGCGGGCGCGCGGGCGCCGGCGGGCGCGGCTGCGCGGGCCGTGGGGTGGGCCGGGGGCTCGGCGCGAGGGTGGGGCGGGGCGTGGGCTTCGGCGTCGGCTCGGGGGTGGGCCGGGGCGTGGGCTTCGGCGTGGGCTTGGGGGTGGGCTTGGGGGTGGGCGTGGGCGTCGGTTTCGGGGTCGGGGTCGGGGTGGGCTTGGGGTGCGGCTCGGCGGGGTCGCAGCCGTGGCCGTGGCCGTGTCCATGGCCGGGCCCGTGGCCGTGGCCGTGGCAACCGCAATGCCCGTGTCCGTGCCCGTGCCCGTGACCGTGTCCCCGGCCGTGTCCGGATCCGTCCGGGCCGTCGTCGCCGCCCCCGCGCCGGCCGGTCAGCACGAAAACGCCTTCAGGGCCGGTGGAGACCTCGGTGGTGCCGGTGGCGGTCACCGTCTCGGCCCACACGCCCTCGGGTCCGAGGTACGCGGAGGCACAGCTATCGGCCACCACGGGAACGCCGCCGAGGGCCAGCCAGAGGACGAAGGTGAGGGCCGCTAAGCGCCGGGCGGAGGGTCTGGTCACCCGGGGAGCATGGGCCAGCGAGGCCCCGCGCAGGCGAAGGGTCCGCACGATTCGCCTGAACGGGCGATTTTCCAGGGCTACAGGTTTGAGCCAAAGATGCCGACGAAGCGGTCAGGGTCGTCATTTTCCCAAAAGGGATTTGTCGGAACCGATCAGTCGACCGGTTGGTCCGGCACGTGCCTTTGGTGTGTGACGAAGAACGGATCGCCAATTTCCGCTTTTGCTCGCTCCTCTGAGGAATGATCAGTAGATTCGGCTCCGGCAGCAGACGACCAAGCCTTGGAGACCTCGATGGACCGCCCGGACTGGGCACCTGCAGGCATCGACATATCGGTGCCCAGCGTGTCCCGCATCTACGATTACTACCTGGGCGGTTCCCACAATTTCGAGGTGGACCGGCAGACGGCCCGGCGCGCCATGGAATTCCTCCCGGGCCTGCCCAAGATCATGCAGGCGAACCGGGCTTTCATGCGCCGCGCCGTCCGGCACGCCGTGGCCGAGGGCGTCACCCAGTTCCTCGACATCGGCTCGGGCATCCCCACCTTCGGCAACGTCCACGAGGTCGCCCAGGCCGCCACCGACCGGGCCCGCGTGGTCTACGTCGACCACGACCCGGTCGCCGTCGCGCACAGCCGGGCCGTCCTCGCCGGCGACGAGCGCGCCGGCATCGTCGCCGCCGACCTGCGCAAGCCGCAGGACATCCTGGACAGCCCCGAGGTGTCCGCCCTGCTGGACCTGGACCGGCCGGTGGCCCTGATGCTCGTCGCGGTCCTGCACTTCCTCGAGGACTCCGACGACCCGTACACCGCCGTGGCCACCCTGCGCG
Organism: Streptomyces sp. NPDC089919; assembly: GCF_040684615.1. Taxonomy (NCBI): domain Bacteria; kingdom Bacillati; phylum Actinomycetota; class Actinomycetes; order Kitasatosporales; family Streptomycetaceae; genus Streptomyces; species Streptomyces sp. NPDC089919. Next base: position 71,665 of record NZ_JBFBGK010000029.1, on the reverse strand, counting down.
ACGCGCTGGCCCCCGGCAGCCTGCTGATCCTCACCCACGCCTCCTACGAGGGCATCCCCGTCTCCCAGGACGTGGCCAGCGGCACCGTCGAGGTCTACCGCGACAGCCGCAACCCGCTCGTGATGCGCACCCACGAGGAGGTCCTGCGCTTCTTCGACGGGTTCACCCTCCTCGAGCCGGGACTCGTCCCCATGCCGCGCTGGCGCCCGGAGACCCCCGAGACGCAGGAGGACCCGTACGGCTTCTCCGGCTACGGCGGCGTGGGACGCACGGCGTGAGACTGCCCGCACAGGCCGAGGGAACGGCCGCGCTGCCGGCCGACCCGGAGGACCGGATCGGCCGGTTCGCCCGGATCTGGAGCAGAGCCATCTTCCCGGTCACGGCCACCTCGCTGAACCGCCAGGAGCTGGAGGACCGCCTGCTGCCGCTGGCCCACGTCCTCACCGAGGCCCTGCGCACCCGGCCCTTCGACGCGCTCCCCGCCCAGCAGGTCGGCGCGGCCCTGGTCGGCATGCACTGCACCGACCCCGAAGTGCTCTCCGGCACCCTCGGGGTCGTCGAGTCGTACCTGGTCCTCTACTGCGCGGCGGACGCGCCCGAGGACCCCGAGGACTGCCGGGCCCGCTGCGCCCGGCTCCAGCACGCCCTGGCCGCCGGCTTCGCCCGCGCCCTGCGCGAGCGGACCCTCAGCGAGCAGGAGGCCATCGCCCGCTCCGCGCTCACCGCCCGCACCGACGCCCAGGCCGCCCTGCACGCCAGCGAGGAACGCTTCCGCGCGGTCTTCGAGGGCGCCGCCATCGGCATCGGCATCGCCGACCTCCAGGGCAACGTCCTCGAGGTCAACGAAGCCCTGCTGCGGATGTTCGGCGGCATGGAGGGCCACGTCCGCGGCCGCAACGTCGCCGAGTGGAGCCACCCCGAGGACACCCCGAACGTCTGGAACATGTACGAGGAGCTGGTCCGCGGCGAGCGCGAGCACTACCGCGTCGAGAAGCCGTACTACCGGCACGACGGCACCGTGCTGTGGACCAACCTCACCGTCTCCCTGCTGCGGGACGCCGAGGGCGTCCCGCAGTACCAGCTCGCGCTCATGGAGGACACCACCGAGCGCCGGCTGCTCAACCTGCGGCTGCGCTACGAGGCCACCCACGACGCGCTGACCGGGCTGCCCAACCGCACCCTCTTCTTCGAGCGGCTGGAGAAGGCCCTCACCGCCAAGGACGGCACCCGCTTCGGCCTGTGCTACCTCGACCTCGACGGCTTCAAGGCCGTCAACGACAGCCTCGGCCACTCGGCCGGCGACCGGCTGCTCGTCGAGGTCGCCGACCGCCTCCAGACCTGCGCCACCGCCGCCGGCGAGATGGTCGCCCGGCTCGGCGGCGACGAGTTCGTCGCCCTCACCACCGGCCCCGACACCGAGGAGGAGGTCACCGACCTCGCGGTGCGGATCCTGACCGCGCTGTCCGCGCCGATCCGCCTGGAGGGCCGGGAGCTCACCGTCCGCGGCAGCATCGGCATCGTCGAGGGCCCGGCCGGCGAGCGCACCCCCGCGGAGGTGCTGCGCAGCGCCGACATCACCATGTACCGGGCCAAGGGCGCGGGCGGCAACCGCTTCGAGATCGCCGACGCCGAGGCCGACGCCCGGGCCATCACCCGGCACGGCCTGACGACCGCGCTGCCCGCCGCCCTGGAACGCGGCGAGTTCTTCATCGAGTACCAGCCGCTGGTCCACCTGCACGACGGCAGCGTGCACGGCGCCGAGGCGCTGGTCCGCTGGTCGCACCCGCAGTACGGCGTGCTCGGCCCGGACCGCTTCATCCCGCTCGCCGAACGCACCGGGCTGATCGTCCCGCTCGGCCGCTGGGTCCTGGAGGAATCGGTTCGCCAGGCCCGCAACTGGCAGCACGAGCACGGTGGCCGGGCCGCCGGCGGCCCGCTGCGCATCAACGTCAACCTCTCGCCCACCCAGCTCGCCCACCCCGGCCTGGTCGCCGACACCGTCAAGGTGCTGGAGAGCTCCGGCCTGGAGCCGGGCGCCCTGTGCCTGGAGGTCACCGAGTCCGCGCTGATCGGCGCCGACGACGAGCTGCTGGAGCCGCTGCGCCGGCTGGCCGACCTGGGCGTGGACATCGCGCTGGACGACTTCGGCACCGGCTACTCCAACCTGGCCAACCTGCGCCGGCTGCCGGTCAGCGTGCTCAAGCTGGACCGTTCCTTCACCCAGGGCATGCAGCACCTGCCCGCCGACCCGGTGGACGTCAAGATCGTCGAGGGCATCGTCGCACTGGCCCACAGCCTGGAACTCGCCGTCACCGTCGAAGGCGTCGAGACCGGCGCCCAGGCCGCCCAGCTGCGCGAACTCGGCTGCGACACCGCCCAGGGCTGGTACTACGCCCGCCCCGGCTCCCCGGACCGCATCCACGCCCTGTCCCTGGCGGACGCGGTCACCCCGGTGGTCCCGGCTGGCCGCTGACCGGGGCGGGCCGCCCGGCCCCGGGGGCCGGGCGGCGGGGCGGTCAGAAGGCGGCGTAGCCGGAGCGCACCCGGGCGAAGCCGTTCATGACGAAGGCGGCGGGGGCCGCGGTCTCGATGTGGTCCGAGATCGACGAGGTCTCGCCGAGCGCGCCCGCGAGGGCGATCAGCTTTCCGATGGTCACCCGGTCGTCCACGAACTCGGGAGCCGGGACGGCCTGGTGCGCGGCGGTCAGGTAGTCGACGTGCCGGCTCAGCCGCCGCCGGGCGCGGGGCCGGTCGTTCTCGTACAGGTCGTCCAGGGCGTGGAAGGTGACCTCGCTGGTCCGCAGGCCCACCGCGTGCACCGTGACGGTCTCGGCCGACAGGTCCGGTGCCTCGGCCAGGGCGAGCTTGCTGCTGCGGGCCGCGCGCGCCACCGCGTCCACGTACTGCACGGTCGCCGAGCCGACGTCGGCCCCCTCGGGCACCTGGAGTTCCAGCACCACCCAGTACGTCTCGCCGAAGGCGAGGTCGGGGGCGAAGATCCGGATGCCCTTCTCGTCCGTGATCAGGTCCGGCAGGGCCTGCGTCCCGTACTCGTCCCGGGCCAGCCGGGCCGCCTCCCGGGCCTGCTCGAAGATCCGCTTGCGGGCCCGCGGGTCGCTCACCAGGTCGTGCCCGTAGAGGTGCCAGACGGTCACGGCCGGATCGATGTCGATGCGGAGCTGGATGTCGATGGCGGCGAGGTGGTCCCGGCGGGCGAGGTCGGTCAGCAGGCCCGTCCGCACCTGCTCGGGACGGGTGACGAAGGTGCAGTGGCCGCCGGCGGTCCCGGCCAGCGCCGACAGCTCGGACATGTTCGCGTCGGTCCCGAAACCGAAGCAGGACAGGGTCAGGTCGCCGCGCAGCTGGTCGGCGACGTTCTTGCGGATGCTGATCCAGTCCCGGACACCGGAGTTCGGGTTGCCGTCCGAGAAGACGTACAGCCGGTTGACGGTCCGGCCGCGGTGCGCCCGGCGGGAGATCTCCGCGATGCCGTACTGCAGGCCGAGGTTGAGGTCGGTGCCGCCCTCCGCGGTCAGGGACCCGATGACCGCCGCGAAGCGCTCCGGAGGCAGATCGGCCTTGGTGGTGCCCTGGAGCACGGTGCTGACCCGGTGGGCGAAGCTGACGATGCCCAGGGAGTCGGTCGGCCGCAGCCGGTCGTAGATCTCCTGGAGGGCGGACTTGACCATGTCGAGCTTGCCGTGCCAGCCCATGGACTCGCTGGTGTCCACGGCGAAGACGAAGTTGACCGGCAGCGGATCCGGTCCCGGGGTGCCCGCGGGCGGTTCCTCGCCCGCCTTCAGGGCGATCTCGAGGAAATGGGTGGTCCGGTCATGGGCCTTGGCGCCGTCGGCGGCGGGTGCGAACCCGTGGCTCACGGCCAGGCCCTCGCCCGCCTCCGGCCCCGGCACCTGCCCGGTCCGGGCGGCGACGAAGTCGTCGAAGCGGATCTGCTCCTGCTCGATCAGCACACCGCTGTCGATCAGCTCGCTGAGACCGACGGTCGAGCGGGTGCCGAAGGCGGTGCTGCGGCGGATGTAGAGGCCGTCGTGGGGGAGGGGGCGGGCGGGCGCGGGGCGGTAGGCGAGCTGCCTGGACGGGCTCGATGCGCTCGACGGGAGCGACGGGCTCTGCCCCACGCTCCGCGAGCTCTTCACCCTGAACCGCTCCAGCGAGAACAGGGCGTCGGTGTCGTCCTGGACCTGCCGCGCGGCCAGGTCGAGGTCGTCGTGCTCCTCTTCGGACGCGGCCGAGCTGTCGGCGTGGCCGGTGGGCGGCGAAGCGTCCTCGGCGTCGAGGCGCCGCTGCGCCGAGAGGGGCGCGCCGTCGCTCGGGCGGCGGTTCGGGAGCCGTCCCGTGGAGTACACCGTCCGGCCCCGGGCCAGCCAGGAACCCACGCTGCCCGACCCGGCCCGTCCGTCGGGCCCGGCCCCCGGGAGGGCGTCCGGATGCACGATGACCGTGGGGACCGGAGCCCCCTCGGGCAGGTCGCGCTGCTCCGACAGGAACTGCTCGCGCGCCGCGCGGTCCTCGATCACCTGGATGGTGACCAGCCCGCAGGAACGCGCGTACGCGTGGCACTGCCGCCTCGCCTCCGGGTGCCCGTCGGTGAGCAGCACCGCCGTACCGTCCGACCGCGGGTCGGGGCGGTGCGAGGGGACGGGCTCCGCACCGCACAACCGGAGCGTGGCTCCCAGCGCCAGCAGCGCTTCCAGGACGAGCGGCCCCAGCAGCGCCACTTCCAACGTCCGTCGGTCCGGGGCGCCGTAGTGGACCAGCAGGGCCGCGTCGGGCGAGGCCTCCAGCAGGGTGTCCAGGAATTCGGCGTCGCGGGCGCTCGGTGCGCTGAGCACGAACCCCCGTGCCGCCGCCAGTTGTTGGATCTCCCACTCCTCGGCGAGGCTCACCCGGGACCGGGAAAGGCCGTCCGCCTCCCCCGGATAGGGGAGGTACAGCACCGCCGGTGTTCCCTGACTCATGCGCATCCCGTCCGTAACGTGTCCATGGGGTCAGCCCTGCCGGGCCGGCAGCGGGCAGCGGGCGTCCAGTTCGGTGGCCGTGCGGACCCGGGGCTCGAACATCCCCTCGGCCCGCAAGCGGCGTATCCAGACGCCCAGTTCGCCCCCCATCCGGTCGCCCTTCGCGGCCAGCCGCAGCGCCTCGTCGAGGTCGCCGGACTCCTGGCGGGCCAGCAGGATCCTGATCTTGAGGGCGATGCCGTGCTCGCCGTCCGGGTCGACCGTCAGGGCCTCCTCGACGTACCCGGCCGCCACCGCGGTGTTGCCCCGGGCCAGCGCGATCCGGGCCTTCCAGTACCAGAACTCCTCGGAGTCGCGGTCGGTGCCCCCGCCTTCCAGCGTGCGCTCGGCCTGGTCGGGCTCGCCGGCCGCCACCAGCCGGGAGACCCGGGTCAACCCGGCCTCTCCGGCGGGGGGTTGTGCCGCGTCCCGGTTCCTGCCGCCGGTCATCAGCCGCCCCGCCAGCAGCAGCACCACCAGCAGGAAGAGCAGCAGCATCCCGACCAGGACCATGAACTGCTGCGTGCCCTCGCCGTCGGCGAGGGTGGCGAAGATGCCGAGGATGGCGATGGTGAAGGCGAAGACGAGCACCGCGCCGAACAGGCCGGTGGCCTGAGTGGCCGTCAGGGTCCGGAACATCTTCTGCTGGATGATGTTCCGGACGAAGTCCCGGTAGAGGAGGAACAGCACGCCGAGCGTCACACCGCCGAATCCCGCGATGCCGCCGAGGACCTGGAAGAGCTCCAACATGCCTCGGACTGTATGACCTCGGTCCGCGATCTGTACGGCATACGGCCGGACCGTGATCCAGAGCGCACCGCCGGGCCCGGCCCGGGGCCGGCGGGGGTCCCGGATAGCATCGCCGGATGTTGCGCATCGACCGTCCCGTGGCCACCGCCCGACTCGTCCTCCGCCCGTTCCGGCCGGTGGACGCCGAGGACGTCCACGACTACCAGCGCCGGCCCGAGGTGGCCCGCTTCATGCGGTGGGAGCCGCGCGGGCCGCAGGAGGCGCGGGCGGCGGTGGAGCAGATGACCCGCGAGACCCGGCTGCTCTCGGACGGCGACTGCCTCAGCCTGGCGGTGGTCCTGCCGACCGAGGACGCGGACGCGGACATGGGCACGGTCATCGGCCAGGTCGAGCTGGTGCTGCTCAGCGCGGAACACCGCCAGGGCGAGATCGGCTACGTCTTCCACCCCGCCCACCAGGGCAAGGGGTACGCCTCCGAGGCCGCCCGCGCCGTGCTGCGGCTGGCCTTCGAGGAGCTGGACCTGCACCGCGTGATCGGCCGCTGCCTCGCCGACAACACCGCCTCCGCCGGTCTCCTCGACCGCCTCGGCATGCGCCGCGAGGCCCATTTCGTCGGGGCCAGGTTCTTCAAGGGCGCGTGGCGGGACGACCTGGTGTACGCCATGCTCCAGCACGAATTCCGGGCGCTGGGCCCGCAGGACTAGCGCTGCCGTCGGCCGTCGAGTAGGACCCGGCGCAGTTCGCGGGCGGCGCGCGGCGGGGCCACGTCCGTGCGGTGGGCCAGCGCGATGGTGCGGCGCAGCGGCGAGCCGGCCAGCGGGGTGGTGCGCAGCTCCGGGCCGGCCCGGTCGGCGACCATGGCCGGTACCACCGCGACGCCCAGCCCCGCCCGGACGAAGCCGAGGACGGCGTCCATCTCGCCCCCCTCGACCGTGAAGGTCGGCTCGAAGCCCTCGGCCCGGCAGGCCGCCAGGGTCAGTTCCCGCAGGTCGTAGCCGTGCCGGAACATCACCATCGGCTCGGTGCGCAGCCCGGCCACGGAGAGGGCCCCGCCCCCGCCCGGCGGCGGCGCGGCGGCCGCGGAGACCACCACCAGGTCCTCGGTCAGCAGCTCCACCGTGGTCAGGGCCGGCGCCCCCGGCGGCAGCGGCAGGGCGATCAGTGCCAGGTCCAGGGCCCCGCGGGCCAGCTCCCGGACCAGGTCGCGCGATCCGCTCTCCTCGACGAGCAGCTCGATCCCGGGATGGGCGTCGTGGAAGGCGCGCAGGACGTCCGGCAGCAGGCCGGTGCACAGGCTGGGCGTGGCGCCGAGCCGGATCCGGCCCCGCCGCAGCTGGGCCACCTCCTGCACCTCGACGCGCGCGGTGTCGGTGTCGGCGAGGATCCGGCGGGCCAGCGGCAGCAGCGCCTCGCCCGCGTCCGTGAGGGCGATGTTCCCCCGGGCGCGGCTGAACAGCTCGGCGCCCAGCTCGTGTTCGAGCGCCTTGATCTGCTGGGACAGGGAGGGCTGCGCCACGTGCACCCGCTCGGCGGCGCGGGTGAAGTGCCGGGTCTCGGCGACGGCGACGAAGTAGACCAGCTGCTGGAACTGCATGAGGACCAGAGTAGCGCTCAATAGGGATTACCTATCAAGATGAGCCACATCATGTCTTGGACCTTTCGGGACCTCGGTCCCTACCGTTTCGGACATGGCTTTGGCAACGCGCCCGGACCGGCGACCGTCCCCCACGCGCACCCTGTGGCAGTCCACCCTCGGCAAGAAGGCCGTCATGGCGGTCTCGGGGCTGATCATGCTCGCCTACCTGGTCGTCCACATGATCGGCAACCTCAAGATCTTCTTCGGCCCGTCGGAGTTCAACGGCTACGCGCACTGGCTGCGCCACATGGGCGAGCCCTTCCTGCACAGCCACTGGGGCCTGTGGGCCGCCCGGATCGTGCTGCTCGCCGCGGTGGTCCTGCACGCGACCAGCGCGTACCAGCTCAGCCGCCGGGACATCAAGGCCCGGCCGGTGGGGTACGCGCACCGGCGCCGGCGCGCCTCCTACGCCACCCGCACGATGCGCTGGGGCGGGGTCATCCTCGGGCTGTTCATCGTGTGGCACCTGCTCGACCTGACCACGCTCACCGTCAACGAGCGGGCCTGGGCCGGGCATCCGTACCAGAACGTGCTGGCCACCTTCTCCACCTGGTACGGCAACACGATCTACATCGTGGCGATGGCCGCCCTCGGGCTGCACGTCCGGCACGGCTTCTGGAGCGCCGCGCAGACCCTCGGCGCCGGCAACGCCACCCGGGACCGGGTGCTCAAACTCCTCGCGAACGCGCTGGCCCTCGTCCTGACCCTCGGCTTCGTCTCCGTACCCGTCGCCGTCATGACCGGAGTGGTGAACTGACCATGTCCTACGCCGACTACACGACGGGCGAGCCCGTCGCCGACACCAAGGCCCCCGACGGCCCGGTCGCCGAGCGCTGGGACCGGCGCCGCTTCGAGGCAAAGCTGGTCAACCCCGCCAACCGGCGCGGTCACACCGTGATCGTGGTGGGCACCGGCCTGGCCGGCGGCGCGGCCGGCGCCACCCTCGCCGAACAGGGCTACCACGTGGTCCAGTTCTGCTTCCAGGACTCGCCCCGCCGGGCCCACTCCATCGCCGCCCAGGGTGGCATCAACGCCGCGAAGAACTACCGCAACGACGGCGACTCGATCCACCGCCTCTTCTACGACACCGTCAAGGGCGGCGACTTCCGGGCCCGGGAGTCCAACGTCCACCGCCTCGCCCAGATATCCGTCGAGATCATCGACCAGTGCGTGGCCCAGGGCGTGCCGTTCGCCCGCGAGTACGGCGGCCTGCTCGACACCCGCTCCTTCGGCGGCGTCCAGGTCTCCCGCACCTTCTACGCCCGCGGCCAGACCGGCCAGCAGCTGCTGCTCGGCGCCTACCAGGCGCTGTCCCGGCAGATCGCCGCCGGGAACGTCGAACTGCACGCCCGCACCGAGATGCTGGACCTGGTCGTGGCCGACGGCCGGGCCCGCGGGATCGTCGCCCGGGACCTGGTGACCGGGGAGATCACCACCCACCTCGCCGACGCCGTGGTGCTGGCCACCGGCGGCTACGGCAACGTCTTCTACCTCTCGACCAACGCGATGAACTCCAACGCGACCGCGATCTGGCGGGCGCACCGGCGCGGCGCGCTCTTCGGCAACCCGTGCTTCACCCAGATCCACCCCACCTGCATCCCGCGCACCGGCGACCACCAGTCCAAGCTGACGCTGATGAGCGAGTCGCTGCGCAACGACGGCCGCATCTGGGTCCCCGCGGCCACCGGCGACACCCGGCCGGCGGCCGAGATCCCCGAGGCCGAACGCGACTACTACCTGGAGCGCATCTACCCGTCCTTCGGCAACCTGGTCCCCCGCGACATCGCCTCCCGCGCCGCCAAGAACGTCTGCGACGAGGGCCGGGGCGTCGGCCCGGGAGGCCAGGGGGTCTACCTGGACTTCGCCGACGCGATCGCCCGGATGGGCCGGGCGAAGGTGGCGGAGAAGTACGGCAACCTCTTCGACATGTACCAGCGGATCACCGCCGAGGACCCCTACGAGGTCCCCATGCGGATCTACCCCGCCGTGCACTACACGATGGGCGGCCTGTGGGTGGACTACGACCTCCAGACCAGCCTGCCGGGCCTGTTCGCCATCGGGGAGGCCAACTTCTCCGACCACGGCGCCAACCGGCTGGGCGCCTCCGCCCTGATGCAGGGCCTGGCCGACGGCTACTTCGTCCTGCCGGCCACCCTCAACGACTACGTGGCCCGGCTGCCCCGCACCCCGGACGCCGCCCCGGCCCTCGCCGAGGCCGAGACCGTCGTCGGCGAGACCCGCGACCGGCTCCAACGGCTGCTGGCCGTGGACGGCGACCGCACCCCCGACTCCTTCCACCGGGAGATCGGCGAACTCATGTGGGAGCACTGCGGAATGGCCCGCGACGAAGCGGGCCTGCGCAAGGCGCTGGCCCGACTCCCCGAGATCCGCGAGGAGTTCTGGCGACGGATCAAGGTCCCCGGTACCGGAGCCGAGTTCAACCAGTCCCTGGAGAAGGCCAACCGGATCGTCGACTACCTCGAACTCGCCGAGCTGATGTGCCTGGACGCCCTGCACCGGGCCGAGTCCTGCGGCGGCCACTTCCGCGAGGAGTCCCAGACCCCCGAGGGCGAGGCGGCCCGCCGCGACGAGCTCTACTCCTACGCCGCGGCCTGGGAGTTCACCGGCACCGGCAGCGCCCCCGTCCTGCACAAGGAAGACCTCGTCTTCGAGTACGTCCACCCCACCCAGCGGAGCTACGCATGAAGCTCAACCTGCGCGTCTGGCGCCAGCCCGACGCCGAAGCACCCGGCAGCATGGTCACGTACCCGGTCGACGGGATCTCCGCCGACATGTCCTTCCTGGAGATGCTGGACACCCTCAACGAAGACCTCATCCTGCGCGGCGAGGACCCGGTCGCCTTCGACCACGACTGCCGCGAGGGCATCTGCGGCGCCTGCAGCCTGGTCATCAACGGCGACGCGCACGGCCCCGAGCGCACCACCACCTGCCAGCTCCACATGCGGTCCTTCCGCGACGGCGACACCATCGACGTGGAGCCCTGGCGGGCCGCCGCCTTCCCGGTCGTCAAGGACCTCGTCGTCGACCGGGGCGCCTTCGACCGGATCATCCAGGCCGGCGGTTACATCACCGCCCCCACCGGCGCGGCGCCCGAGGCCCACGCCACGCCCGTGCCCAAGCCGGACGCCGACGCCGCCTTCGAGCACGCGGAGTGCATCGGCTGCGGTGCCTGCGTGGCCGCCTGCCCCAACGGCTCCGCCATGCTCTTCACCTCGGCCAAGGTCAACCACCTCAACGTGCTGCCCCAGGGCGCCCCCGAACGCGAGACCCGGGTCCTCGACATGGTCGCGGCCATGGACGCCGAGGGCTTCGGCGGCTGCACCCTCACCGGCGAATGCGCCACCGCCTGCCCCAAGGGCATCCCGCTCGCCTCGATCGCCGCCATGAACAAGGAGTGGCTGCGGGCGACGAGGAAGGGACGCCGCTGAGGGGCCGCCGCTGAGGGGACGCCGTCACACGTCCCCCGGCAGCAACCCCTGCCCCAGCTCCCGGAAGGCCCACCGGCCGCCCCGCCGGTTGAACAGCCACACCACGTCGCACCGGTCCGGCCACACCGCCGGCACCCCGACCACACCCCCCGCCCCCAGCCCCCGTACCAGCGCCGGGATCCCGGCCGCCGCCCAGCAGACCAGCGCCGGCCCGCCCGCGGCCAGCGCCGCCGCCCCCGCCCGAGCCTCCGCACCGCTCCCGAACTCCGCCCGCACCGGCACCCGCAACGCCTCGGACAGCGGCGTCAGCGTCTGCCGGGCCAGGTGCGCACCGGCCCGCCCGCCCCGGTCCGACTGCGCGATCAAGGCCACCGGCCGCGGCAGCAGCGCATGCGGCTTGGGCGGGAACAGCCCCGGCAGGGCCTCCGCCCGCCGCCACCCGCGCCCCGCCAGCGAGTCCGCGGCCTCCTCGCCCTCCCGGTCCTGGCCCACGTCACCGGCGTACGGCTGCTCCGCGTGCCGCATCAGCATGACCACGACGTCCTTGCCGGGCGGACCGGCCGCCGGGCGGGCGGGGGCGTCGGCCGAGCAGCCGCCCGCCGTGACCGGGGCCGCCAGGGCGAGCGCGGCCAGCAGGGCCCGGCGCCGGGGCCCGGCGGCCGAGGGGGAGGGCGGCGCGGCGGGCCCGGGCCGCGGACCGGGGGCATCTGACATGCGCCCCACTGTCGCCCATCGGCCCGGAGGGGCCCCGCACCCGGCCCGGCGCGCCCGGTGCCCGGTCAGCCGATCGGCGGACCCCCGGGCCGCGCCGGGCCGGCGGCCGCGCCCGGCCGGTCGGCCAGCCGGCGGGCCAGGTAGGGGGCGGTCCGGCTGCCGGCCGCCCGGGCCACCTCGGCCGGCGGCCCGGCCGCGACGATCCGCCCGCCCGCCTCGCCGCCGCCCGGCCCCAGGTCGATCACCCAGTCGGCGCCCGCCACCACGTCCATGTCGTGCTCGACCACCACCACCGAGTGCCCGGCGTCCACCAGGCCGTGCAACTGCCCCATCAGCACCTCCACATCGGCCGGGTGCAGGCCCGTGGTCGGTTCGTCCAGCAGGTAGAGCGTGTGCTCGCGCCGGACCCGCTGGAGTTCGGTGGCGAGCTTGATGCGCTGGGCCTCGCCGCCGGACAGCTCGGTCGCGGGCTGGCCCAGCCGCAGGTAGCCCAGGCCGATGTCCTGGAGGGCCCGCAGGCTGCGGGCGGCGGCCGGTACCCCGGCGAAGAACTCCGCGGCCGACTCGACGGTCAGCGCCAGGACTTCGGCGATGTTCAGGCCCTGGTGCCGGACCTCCAGGGTCTGCGCGTTGTACCGGGCGCCCGCGCAGTCGGGGCAGGGGGAGTAGGTGCTGGGGAGGAACAGCAGCTCCACCGAGACGAAGCCCTCGCCCTGGCAGGTCTCGCACCGGCCGCCGGGCACGTTGAAGGAGAACCGGCCCGCCTTGTAGCCGCGCGCCCGCGCCTCCGGAGCGGCGGTGAAGAGCCTCCGCACGATGTCGAACAGGCCCGTGTACGTGGCCAGGTTGGAGCGCGGGGTACGGCCGATCGGCTTCTGGTCCACCTCCACCAGCCGGGTCACCGGTCCGGTGTCGCCGCCGTCCGCCAGCCGCTCGGCCACCGTCCCGGCCAGCGCCCGTCCGACCAGGGTGGACTTGCCGGACCCGGACACCCCGGTGACCGCGGTGAACACGCCGAGCGGGAAGGCGGCGTCCAGGCCGTGCAGGTTGTTGCGCCGGACGCCGGACAGCGTGAGGTGACCGGCGGGCGTACGGGGCGGGCGGCGCGGCCGCGCGGCCCGGTCGAACAGGTAGCGGGCGGTCGCCGACCCGGCCACCTCCGCCAGCCCGGCGGGCGGCCCGCAGTGCAGGATCTGCCCGCCGTGCTCGCCCGCCGCCGGGCCGACGTCCACCAGCCAGTCGGCCCGGCGCACCACGTCCAGGTGGTGCTCGACCACGAAGACGGTGTTCCCAGCCTCCTTGAGCCGGTCCAGCACCGCCAACAACGCCTCCGTGTCCGCCGGATGGAGACCGGCGGACGGCTCGTCCAGGACGTACACCACCCCGAACAGCCCCGAGCGCAACTGGGTCGCCAGCCGCAGCCGTTGCAGTTCGCCCGCCGACAGGGTGGGCGCGGTGCGGTCCAAGGAGAGGTAGCCCAGGCCCAGTTCGGTGACCGTCCCGATGCGCGCCAGCAGGTCCCCGGTCAGCACCCGGACCGTCTCGGCGCCGCCCGGGCCGTGCTCCGGCCCGGCCGCCTCCGCCGCCCCGGCTTCGAGGATCCGGGCCAGCTCCGTCAGCGGCAGCCCCGCCAGCTCCGCGACGGTCCGCCCGGCGAAGGTCACCGCCAGTGCCTCCGGCCGCAGCCGGCTGCCCCCGCAGGCGGGACACGGTACCGAGGTCAGAAAGCGCTCGGCACGGGCCCGCAGGGTCGGGCTCTTGCTGTCGGCGAAGGTGCGCATCACATACCGCTGGGCGCTCATGTACGTGCCCTGGTACGGGCGTTGGATGCGGTCGGCCTCGCGCACCGGGTGCACCGTCACCACCGGCTGCTCGTCGGTGAAGAGGATCCACCGGCGGTCCTCGGCCGACAGCTCCCGCCAGGGGCGGTCCACGTCGTAGCCGAGGGCGTCGAGCACGTCGCGCAGGTTCTTGCCCTGCCAGGCCCCCGGCCAGGCCGCGATCGCACCCTCCCGCACGGACAGGCCCGGATCGGGCACCAGCAGCTCCTCGGCGGTGCGGTGGATCCGGCCCAGACCGTGGCAGTCCGGGCAGGCCCCGGCGGCCGTGTTGGGCGAGAAGGCGTCGGAGTCCAGCCGTTCGGCCCCGGCCGGATAGCGGCCGGCCCGGGAGAACAGCATCCGCAGCGAGTTCGAGAGCATGGTGACGGTCCCCACCGACGAGCGGGTCCCGGCGGTGGCCCGCCGCTGCTCCAGGGAGACCGCGGGCGGCAGCCCGGTGATCTCCCCGACCCGGGGCGCGCCCACCTGGTGGATCAGCCGCCGGGCATAGGGCGCCACGGACTCGAAGTACCGGCGCTGCGCCTCGGCGTAGATGGTCCCGAAGGCCAGCGAGGACTTGCCCGACCCCGAGACGCCCGTGAACACGGTCAGCGCGTCGCGGGGGACGTCCACGTCCACCCCGCGCAGGTTGTGCTCCCGGGCGCCCCGGACCCGTACGAAGGGATCGAGGGCCGGAGCGGGCTGCGCCGAGAGCGGGTGCGGGGCGTCCGAGCTGTGCATTTGTCCGATTCTAGGCTGCGGTCCCGGCGCCGGCGCCCGGGGTCGTGCCCGCCAGGGCGGCGAGCCGGGCGTAGGAGTCCAGCAGGGCCTCGCGGTCGTAGGAGCTGGTGGTCACCAGCACCTCGTCCGCGCCCGTCTCCGCGACCGCCTTCTCGAGCTCCGCCCCGACCTGGTCCGCCGTGCCGTGGACGTGGCCGGCGAGCGCGGACTCGTAGAAGCCCCGCTCCTTCGCCGTCATGGCGATCCCCTCGATCCGCTCGGCCGGGAGCAGCGGCGGGAAGCTGCCGCGGGTGCGGGAGTACGCCATCGACCAGGCCTCGGGGAGCAGCAGCCGGCGGGCCGCCTCCTCGGTCTCCGCGACCGCGACCGTGCCCGAGATCACCACGTACGGCCGCGCGGCCCAGGGTGAGGGCCGGAACTCCGCGCGGTAGCGGTCCACGGCCGCGCGCACCCGGTCCCGGCCGCGCAGGTCCCCGACCACCACCGGCAGTCCGGCCCGGGCGGCGATCCCCGCGCCCTCGCCGGTGGCCAGCAGGTACGGCGGGATGCGCAGCCCCTCCGCGGGGTACGCGTGCACCTGCGGGTGGGCGTGCTGCGTGCCGTCCAGCCAGCCCAGCAGCTCGGCCACCTGCTCCTCGAAGCCGTCGGCGTCGGTCAGGTCCCGGCCCAGCGCGCGCCGGATCCCGTCTGTGAACCCCACCGAGCGGCCGAGGCCCAGGTCGATCCGGCCCGGGAACAGAGCCTCCAGGACTCCGAACTGCTCGGCGACCACCAGGGGTTGGTGGTTGGGCAGCATCACGCCGCCGGTGCCGACCCGGAGGGTGGTGGTGGCCGCGGCCACCGCGGCGGCGAGCACGGTCGGGGCGGAGCCGGCGACCCCGGGCACGCTGTGGTGCTCCGACACCCAGAAGCGGTGGTAGCCCAGCTCCTCGGCGCGGCGGGCGAAGGCGACGGTGTCGCGCAGCGCCTCGGCGGGCGGTCGGCCCTCCCGGACCCGGGAGCGGTCCAGGACCGAGAAGCGGATGGCTGCCAGAGCGGGGTTCGCGGTCACTCCTGCATCAACAAGCCGGCGGCGCGGAGATTCCCGGCCGGTCCGGCCGGCGGTGCGGGTGCGGTGCCCGGCGGGCCGCCGGACGCGTCGGCGGCCGTGTCACCGGGGCTGCCTAGGGTGACGGCATGACTGACGCACCCCGGCGGCCGCTGGCCGTCTTCGACTTGGACGGGACGCTCGCCGACACCGCCCACCGGCAGCACTTCCTGGAGCGCCGGCCCCGGGACTGGCAGGGCTTCTTCGCGGCGGCCCCGCAGGACCCGCCGCTGGCGCGGGGCGCGGCGCTGGCGCGGGAGAGCGCCGAGGACTGCGAGGTGGTCTACCTGACGGGCCGGCCCGAGCGCTGCCGCCGGGACACCCTCGACTGGCTGGCCGCGCAGGGGCTGCCGGAGGGGCGGCTGTGGATGCGCGGGGACCAGGACCGCCGGCCGGCCCGGGCGACGAAGCTGGAGACGCTTCGACGGCTCGCCCGGGGCCGGGAGGTCCGGATGCTGGTGGACGACGACGAACTGGTGTGCCAGGCGGCGCGGGCGGCCGGATTCCGGGTGTTGACGGCCGACTGGGCGACCCCCTCGGAGGAGCTGCGCACGGCCCAGGAGCGCGACGGGCGCACCTGACGGACGGACCCGGCCGGCCGGTCAGTCCTCGCCGTCGAGCCGGAAGCCGACCTTCATGCCCACCTGGTAGTGCGCGATCTCGCCGTTCTCGATGTGGCCGCGGACCTGCGTGACCTCGAACCAGTCCAGGTTGCGCAGGGTCTGCCCGGCCCGCTTGACGCCGTTGCGGATCGCCTGGTCGAGACCCTCGTGGGAGGTGCCCACGATCTCGGTCACGCGGTAGGTGTGATTGGACATGTGCCACTCCCGGTGCGGTGAGCTGGTGCTCACTCCACCGTGCCCCACGTCACCCAGGTCCGCGAGGCGTCACACCCCGGCGGACGGGTGACGAACCGGGCACTCCTTGCCCGGTACCACGCCAATTCTGCCGTTTTGCCCACCAGTCGGGGTGTGCCACGTGTGGTTTTCGTGAAGAAAACCTGGCCGATCCCCCTTGACCCCTTCAATTGGTCCATGCCAATTTCAAGCCATCCCCGATCTACCCGAAGGTGGCTTTAGTGAAGATCCGCATCCCCCTGGCCGCGTGCACCTCCGTCGTGGCCGCCATGGCCCTGACGGGCTGCGGCATGCTCCCCGGCGGGGGGTCGGGCACGGAGAAGGTCACCCTCTGGCTGATGAAGGGCAGCGCCTCCGACGAGTTCCTGGACCGCTTCGAGAAGGCCTACGAGGCCGAGCACGACGACGTCGACCTGGAGATCAAGATCCAGGACTGGACGGGCATCGGCGCGAAGGTCCACAAGGTCCTCGAAGGCAAGGACACCGCCGACGTCATCGAGGTCGGCAACACCCAGGTCGCCCAGTACGCCGAGTCCGACCAGCTCAGCGAGGTGACCCTGGAGGGGCTGCGGGACTGGGGCAACAAGGACTGGCTCAAGGGCCTGGCCGAGCCCGGCAGCGTGGACGGGGCGCAGTTCGGCGTGCCCTGGTACGCCGCGAACCGCGTGGTCATCTACAACAAGGACCTCTTCGCCGCGGCCGGCATCAAGACCCCGCCCGCCACCCGCGAGGAGTGGATCCGGGACACCCGCAAGCTGGACGAGGGCACCCGGCAGGGCATCTACCTGGCCGGCCAGAACTGGTACGTGCTCGCCGGGTTCATCTGGGACGAGGGCGGCGAGCTGGCCGACCAGGGCGACGGCCAGTGGAAGGGCGGCCTCGGCAGCCCGCAGGCCCAGCGCGGCATGAGCTTCTACAAGGAACTCCAGGCCCTGGGCGACGGACCCGCGAACGGCGACGAGGAAACGCCCCCGCAGACCGACGTGTTCGCCCGCGGGGACGTGGCGCAGATCATCGCCACCCCCGGCAGCGCCGCCCAGATCGAGCAGCGCAACCCCGAACTGAAGGGCAAGCTCGGCTACTTCCCGATCCCCGGCAAGACGGCCGGCAAGCGCGGCGCGGTCTTCACCGGCGGCTCCGACCTCATCATCCCGGCGAACACCGGGCGCCGCCGGGCCGCCGTCGAGGTGATCTCGGCGCTGGTGAGCGAGAAGTGGCAGACCGATCTGGCCCGGACGATGAGCTACGTGCCGAACAAGACCACCCTGGCGCACGTGATCGAGGACAACGAGGCCACCGCGGCGATGGCGGCCGGGGCCGCCCAGGGCCGGGCCACCCCGACCTCCGCACGGTGGGCCGAGGTCGAGGCGAAGAACCCGATCAAGCCCTACATGACCGCCGTCCTGTCCGGCGCGGACCCCGCCCGGGCGGCCGCCGTGGCGGACCAGGAGATCGCCCGGGTCCTCAACCAGGACCGGTGACCGGGCGGGGTCCGGGAGGGCGGGGCAGGGCTGGGCGGGGCCGGGCGAGGCGGGGTCGCGTGGCCGCCGCGCGGCTCCGGCCACGGGGGTAACACGTGTTGGATGTGGGCTTCGCCATGCTTCCCGAGGCGCTGGAGTAACACGTGTTACGCCGACGCCCCGGCGCCTGGTTCCGGCCGTCCGCGGCGGCCGGAACCCGCCATTCGCCGTTCGCACATCCGGGGGCCCCTGGGCCGTCATGTCGAATCCAGCCGGTCACGGAAGAAGTAAGGAGCCAGGCCCGACCACCGGGCCCGGCGACCTGCTCGGACCTGGAGCCGCCATGACCATCGCCCCGCTCTCTCCTGTCCCCGCCCCCCTCACCGCCCCGGCCCCCGCCCCCGTCCTGCTGCCCGCGCCCGCCCCCGACGGCACCGCGGAGCCCCGGTACACCGTCCGCCTGGCCCGCGACGAGGCCGAGGTGCGCGCCGCCCAGCGGCTGCGCCACCAGGTCTTCGCCGGCGAGATGGGCGCCCTCCTCGAAGGCCCCGAGCCGGGCCTGGACTCCGACGCCTTCGACGCCTACTGCGACCACCTGCTCGTCCTGGACGACGCCACCGGCGAGGTGGTCGGCACCTACCGGCTGCTGCCGCCCGAGCGGGCCGCGGTGGCCGGCCGGCTCTACTCCGACGGCGAGTTCGACCTCCGCAACCTCGACCCGATCCGCTCCGACCTCGTCGAGGTCGGGCGCTCCTGCGTGCACCCCGCACACCGCAACGGCGCCGTGATCGCCCTGATCTGGGCCGGACTGGCCCGCTACATGGCGCAGAGCGGGCACAACTGGCTCGCCGGCTGCTGCTCGGTACCGCTGGCCGACGGCGGCGCGCTGGCGGCCGTTACACGAGACACCGTGATGTCCCGCAACCTCGCCCCCGAGGAGTACCGGGTCACCCCCCTGCGGCCCTGGGACCACGAGGGCGTGCTGCGTCCCGGCCGGGCCGAGCTGCCGCCCCTGCTGCGCGGATACCTGCGGCTGGGCGCCTGGGTCTGCGGCGAGCCCGCGCACGACCCCGAGTTCGGCGTGGCCGACCTGTACGTGCTGCTCTCGCTGCGCCGTACCAACCCCCGCTACCTGCGCCACTTCCTGTCCCTGGTGCCCGAGGCATGAGCAGCTGGCTGCCCGGGGCGCCCTGCACCCCGCAGGACTGCGCCGACCCGGACGTCCCCCGGGTCGCCGCGCCGCTGGCCGTGCTCCGGCTGACCGCCGCCATGGCCGTGCTCCTGGTCGGCATCACGGGCGCCGCGGCGGTCCGGCCGCTGCGCCCGGCCCGCCGGGCGCAGCTCACCCGGCTCTGGGCCCGGGCGCTGGTCCGCGCCTTCGGCGTCCGGGTGCGGGTGCACGGCGGGCCCGGGCCGGCCGGCGGGCGGCTGGTGGTGCCCAACCACATCTCGTGGCTGGACGTCCCGCTGGTGGCCGCCGCGCTGCCGAGCAGGATGCTGGCCAAGAGCGAGGTGCGGGGCTATCCCGTCATCGGGGCCCTCGCGGCCCGGGCCGGCACGCTGTTCATCGAGCGGGACCGGCTGCGCGCCCTGCCCCGCACCGTGGCCGGGCTCGCCCGGCTGCTGGCCGCGGGTACACGTGTAACGGTCTTCCCCGAGGGGAGCACCTGGTGCGGCCGGGCCCGGGGCCGCTTCCGGCCCGCCGTCTTCCAGGCGGCCCTGGACGCCGGGGTGCCGGTCCAGCCCGTCCGGATCGACTACCGGCTGCCCGACGGGGGCCTGGCCACCGCCCCGGCCTTCGTCGGCGACGACGGGCTGGGCACGTCCCTGTGGCGGGTGGCCCGGGCCCGGGGCGTCCGCGCCGAAGTCCGGCTGCTGCCCCGGATACCGCCCGGCCGCCACCCCGACCGCCGGGCCCTGGCCCGGGCCGCCCAGGAGGCCGTGGCCACCGCCCCGGAGCCGGTGCTCGGCCCGGACCTCGATCCGGGGCCCGCTCCGGACCTCGATCCGGCGTCCGAGGCCCCGGCCTCCCAGGCCCCTGCCCCCGGGGTTCCCGCGCCCGTCCTGCCCGCCGTCCCCCGTCAGCCCGCCGTCGCCAGCGAGAGCGCGAAGCGCCCGGCCGCGTCTGTCCACCACTGCGTCAGTTCGAGTCCTGCCGCTGCCAGTTCCTCCCGTACCCGCTCCTGACGGAACTTCGCCGAGACCTCGGTGCGGATCTCCTCACCCGCGCCGAAGGGCACGACCAGGTCCAAGGCCCGTATCTTCACGTTGAGTTCGGTACGGGCCCGCAGGCGCATCTCGATCCACTCCTGCTCCGTGTCCCACACCGCCACGTGCTCGAAGTCCGCCGGGTGGAAGTCCGCGTCCAGCTCGCGGTTCATCACGGAGAGCACGTTCTTGTTGAACTCCGCGGTGACCCCGGCCGCGTCGTCGTACGCGGCCACCAGGGTCGCCTCGTCCTTGACCAGGTCCGTACCGAGCAGCAGGGCGTCGCCGGGCGAGAGCATCGCCCGGACCGCCCGCAGGAACTCCGCCCGCTCCGCCGGCAGCAGGTTGCCGATGGTCCCGCCGAGGAAAACCACCAGCCGCGGGCCGGGGGAGTCGGGCAGCTCCAACGGCCGGGTGAAGTCCGCGATCAGGGCGTGCACGCGCAGTCGCGGGTGCTCGGCCAGCAGGGTCTCGGCCGCCCCGGTCAGGGCGCTCTCGCTCACGTCCACCGGTACGTACAGCTCCAGGCCGGGCATCGCCTCGATCAGGTGCCGGGTCTTCTCCGATGAGCCCGAACCGAGTTCCACGAGGGTGCGCGCCCCGCTGGCCGCGGCGATCTCCCCGGCCCGCGCCAGCAGGATCTCCCGCTCGGCCCGGGTCGGGTAGTACTCGGGCAACCGGGTGATGTCCTCGAAGAGTTCGCTGCCGCGGCCGTCGTAGAACCATTTGGGCGGCAGCCACTTGTCGGGCCGGGTCAGCCCGGCCAGCACGTCGGCGCGCAGTGCGCTCTCCGCGGCGTTCTCGTCGAGGGTGCGGGTCAGCAGGAAACGGCTCACGGGGTCGGCTCCTTGAGCGGGGTCAGCAGGACGTCGTCGCGGGTGGCGGTCAGCAGGGTCCGGTCGGGCACCTCGGCCCAGCGCGGATCGTCGTCGTACGGTTCCGAGGCCACCGCCACCCGGCCGGCCGCCGGATCGGCGAGGTACCACAGCGAGTCGCCCCAGGCCGTGGCGAGGATCCGGTCGCCGTCCGTCAGGAGCAGGTTCAGCCGGGAGCCGGGTGCCGCCGCGGCCAGCTCCCGGACCGGCTCCGAGACCGCGGCCGCCGGGTCCTCGCCGGCGCGCAGCCGGTGCGCGATCAACGCCCAGACCAGCGCCGAATCGGTTCTGCACTCCAGGGACAGCAGGGCGGCCGGCGGCAGACCGGCGGCCAGCGGCGCGACCGCGTCCGGCCAGTCCCGCAGCGCGCCGTTGTGGCTGAACAGCCAGCGGCCGTCCGCGAACGGCGCCGCCGCGGCCTCGCCGTCCGCCCCGGGCTCGGTCGCGTCCCGGACGGCGGCCAGCAGCGCCCCGCTGCGCACCACCCGGGCCAGGTCCGTGAAGGACGGGTCGGCCCAGATGGGGCCCGGGCGGCGGTAGCGGGCCGGCACCGGATCCTGGTCCGCGTACCAACCCACGCCGAAACCGTCGGCGTTGACGGTGCCGTAGCGCTGCCGCCGCGGCGCCCAGGACTGCCGGAACAAGCCGTGCGCCGGATCCGTCAGCAGCCTTCCCAACGGCACCGGCGGTCCCAGGTATGCAATGTGACGGCACATCAGAGGCTCCGGGCGGTGCGGAAGCCGGCGAAGATCTGCCGGCGCACCGGCAGGTCCCAGTTGCGGAAGGTGCCCCGGCAGGCCACCTGGTCGACGGCGAAGGAACCGCCGCGCAGCACCTTGTGCTCGGGGCCGAAGAACACCTCGGAGTACTCCCGGTACGGGAACGCCCGGAAGCCCGGGTAGCCGGTGAAGTCGCTCGCGGTCCACTCCCACACGTCACCGATCAGCTGGCGCACCCCCAGCGGCGAGGCGCCCTTGGGGTAGCTGCCGGCCGGCGCCGGACGCAGGTGCCGCTGGCCCAGGTTGGCGTGTTCCGGCGTCGGGTCCTCGTCGCCCCACGGATAGCGGCGGGACCGCCCGGTCGCCGGGTCGAAGCGGGCGGCCTTCTCCCACTCGGCCTCGGTGGGCAGCCGCCGGCCCGCCCAACGGGCGTACGCGTCGGCCTCGTACCAGCTCACGTGCAGCACCGGCTCGTCGGCCGGGACCATCTCCGTCGCCCCGAACCGGCGCCGCAGCCACTGGCCGGCCTCGGCCCGCCAGAAGAGCGGGGCGGTGATCCCGTGCCGGCGGATCTGGTCCCAGCCCTCCGGAGCCCACCACCGACGGTCCGTGTAGCCGCCGTCGGCCATGAAGGCCTGGTAGTCGGCGTTGGTCACCGGCACGGTGTCGATCCAGAAGGGCGCCACCTCCCGGTCGTGCGCCGGGCGTTCGTTGTCCAGCGACCAGGGCTCGGCCGAGGTGCCCATGGTGAAGGGACCGCCCGGGACCAGCACTTCGGCGGCGACCGGCGCCGGTCCGCTCGGTGGCGCCGGATCGGGTGCGGTGAGCACGGGCGCGCCGCGCCGGAGCTGATGAGTGATCAGCATCGTCTCGTCGTGCTGCTGTTCGTGCTGGGCGATCATGCCGAAGGCGAAGCCGCCGTCGAGCAGGTCGCTGCCCTCGAAGGGGGCGTGCTCCAGCACGTCGAAGACCCGGCCGCGGACCTCGGCGGCGTACTTGCGGGCCTCGTCCGGCGGCAGCAGCGGCAGCTTGGGGCGCTCGGCCCGCGGGTGCTCGAAGGCGTCGTAGAGCGGGTCGATCTCGGGGTGCATGGCCTCCCGGCCGGCCACCTGGCGCAGCAGCCAGAGCTCTTCCATGTTCCCGATGTGCGCCAGGTCCCAGACCAGCGGGGACATCAGCGGCGAGTGCTGCGCCGTGAGGTCCGGGTCCTCGACGCAGTCGGTGAGGGCGCTGGTGCGGGCCCGCGCGGTGGTGAGGGCGGCCAGCGCCCGCTCGCGCGCGTCCTGCGGGGCGTGGTTCACGTTCGGGGTTCCTTCCGGTGCGTCCGGAGCATCGGGTACGAGGGGTGCGGCCGGTCGGCGGGCGGCGGTACGGGACGCCCCGCGGCGGCCCGGGCGCCGGCCGCCGGGCGGGCGTGGGCGAGGGCCCCGTCGGCGCGGCGGGCGTCCGTGGAGGCGCGGCCGAGGGGGTGGTCGTCGGCCGGGCAGCGGCCCTGCTCGACGTACCGCTCGGTGAAGTCCGCGACCGCGTCGCACACCGGCCCGGACGCGCCGATCCGGGGCAGCGCGTCGAGGGCGGCCCGGAAGCAGGCCCGGGCGGCCGCCCCGAGGTCCGGATGGGCCGTGCCGTACCGGGCGGCGGCCCGCCACAGCGGGTTGCGGGGCGCGGCGGCCGGCCCGGCGGTGTCCCCGAGCGCCTTCACGGCCCGGTAGGCCGTCTCCGCAGCCTCCGGGTCGTCGAACAGCGCCGCCACCACGGCGACCGGCACCAGCCAGCCGTCCTCGCCCGGCTGCGCGTCGATCATCCGCAGTTCCAGGTGGCCGCGGGGGCGCACCGGCGGGAAGAGGGTGGTCAGGTGGTACTCCAGGTCCTCCCGGGTGGGCCGGCGCAGGCCGTCGCCGGCCGCCGTCCGGGTCCAGTCGCGGAAGGTCAGCCCACCCGGCGCGTCCCAGGGGGCACCGTCGGCGGACCGCAGGCACATCACCTCGGTGTCCAGCGCGTGCCGCGCCCAGGCGGCCCGGGGCTCCCCGGGCGGCGGCGCCAGGTTGCGGCGGTGGTCGAGATCGGCCCACACGCCCTGGCGGGCGGACCGCCAGCCGCGGTACGGCCCCTCGGCGGCCGGGGAGTTGGCGAAGGCCGCGACCAGGACGGCGCCGAGCAGGTGCGCCAGCGCCCAGCGCCGGGCGTGCCCCAGCGGCCCCGGCTCCTCCTGACCGGCGTCCACACAGACCTGGACGGAGGCGGAGGAGCACATCATGGCGCGCCCGGCCGGGCCGGTGCGGTCGAAGTAGCGTTCCATCGCGTCGTAGCGCGGGGCCCGCAGCACGCGGCGCGGCGGCCGGCGGTCGTGACCCAGGCCGGTCAGGCGCAGGTCGTGCGTGCGGAGGGTGGCGCGGACCAGGTCCAGGTCCGCCCGGAGGGTGTCGATGCACTCCATCAGGGAGTCGGCGGGCGGCGAGCTGAGCTCGAGCTGTCCGCCGGGTTCTGTGGTGAACCGGGAGGCGAGGGTCAGGCCGCGGACGGCCTGGTGAGCGGCCTCGAGGCGCTCAGGGGTGAGGACTGCGGCGGGGTCCCCGGTGTCGTGGACCAGCCACTCCAGCTCGGCACCGATCCGCCCGGGCGGGCCGGTCTTGAAGCAGATGCCGCGCACCAGCTCCTCCGTCTCGGCCTCGGTGAGGGCCGGGGCGTCGTCGGAGCGGGATTCGTGGGGCATTGCGGGATCCTCCTCTCGAAAGCCATGACGGGTCCTTGCCAGGCTAAGCAACGCTATTCGAGGGGCACTTGAAAGATCCTCAAGATGCTGAAACACGGTGTTCACACGACCGCGCCGGGGTGCGGCACGACGCGCGAGCGCCTTCCGTCACGACGAAGCGGTCGGGACGAGACTCAGCCTACCCATAGGCAAATCGGATATTCCAGACGGCGGACGCCGGTCGCGGGCCCCGCCGGGTACCGGAACGCACCGCACCCGGGCGGATGCGGTGCGTCGCAGGGGGCCGGGTCCGCTGCTCCGAACGGGGCAGGGGCCGGGAAACCGGGGCTCTCCGCGGCTCAGCTCCAGCCGTAGCGCTCCCGCAGCCGGTTGCGCACGACGTCGAACCGCCCCCGGTCCAGCGCGCAGGCCTCCCGCCGCATCCCGGCCTCCGTCACCCGCAGCACCCGGTCCACGTCCACCCAGGACTCCCGCCCCTCCCGGTCCCAGGGCCCGGTGCCGATCGGCACCCACTCGCGGTCGTGGTCGTGCCGCTTGCTGGACAGCTGTACGGCGAGCAGGGTCCCGCCCGGCTCCCGCGCCACCACCAGCACCGGCCGGTCCTTGCCCCGCCCGTCGTTCTCCTCGTACGGCACCCAGGTCCACACGATCTCCCCCGGGTCCGGGTCCCCGTCGTGCTCGGGCGCGTACTCGGTCCGCACCCGTCCGACCGCGGCGGCCTCGACCTCCACGGTGTCCCCGCCGGGCCCCGCCCCGCTCTCCCGCTGCCGCCCGACCTGCCCACTGCCCTGCTGCGAAGGTGCCGTCATGTCCCAGAGGGTAGTGGTCCGGCACCGTCGTCACCCCGGCCGCCGGTCCGGGGCCGCGCGGCGGCGGCCGGCGGGGGCCCGCGGGCTCGTGGGCGGCGGTCTCAGGCGGCGGTCGGCCAGTGCTCGAACCAGCGGCGGTCGGCTTCCAGTTGGGCGGCCAGGGAGATCAGGAGGGGCTCGCTGTGGGCGGGGCCCAGGAGTTGGGCGCCGACCGGGAGGCCGTCGGGGGAGAAGCCGGCCGGGACGTTGACGGCCGGCCAGCCCAGGACGTTCCAGGTCCAGGCGTACGGGCAGGCGGCTATCACGGTCCGCTCGGTGTCCAGCGTGTTCAGGCCGGACAGCATGCCGATCCGCGGCGCCGGTACGGCCGTCGAGGGGGTCAGGACCACGTCGAACCGCCCGAAGATCTCCCCGATCCGCCGGTGCATCGTCCGCTCGGTGCGCCGCGCCAGCCGCAGCGGCGCCCCGCCCAGCAGCCGTCCGGTGCGTACGGTCTCCCGCGTGCGGGGGTCCAGCAGGCTCTGGTCGGGCACCTTGGCGGCCCAGTCCCGGACTCCGCCGGTGGCGCGGGGTACGAAGGTGAGCCCGATCTGCCCGTAGCGCGGATCGGCCACCGCCACCTCGTGGCCCAGTGCCAGCAGCCGTCCCGCCAGCGACTCGACCGCCGAACGCACCTCGGGGTCCAGGGACTTGGGGGTGGCGGTGAACGGCATCCGCAGGGACAGGGCGATCCGCAGCCGGCGCGGGGTGCGGCGGGCCGCGGCCGAGGCGTCGACCGTGCCCGGCCGGTGCAGATCGCCGGGGTGCTGTCCGCTGGCCGCGTCCAGCAGGGCGGCGGCGTCACCGACCGTCCGGGCCAGCACGCCGTTGACGGTGATGCCCTGGAAGGACTCCGGCTCCGGCCAGGTCGAGATGCGGCCGCGCTGCGGCTTGATGCCGACCAGGTGCGTCCAGGCCGCCGGGATGCGGATCGACCCGGCGCCGTCGGAGCCCAGCGCGGCCGGCACCAGCCCGGCGGCGACGGCGGCCGCGGAGCCGCCGGAGGAACCACCGGGGGTGTGCGCCGGGTTCCAGGGGTTACACGTGTTGCCGAAGGCCGTGCCCTCGGTGATGGGCCACTGGCCCAGCTCGGGGGTGTTGGTCTTCCCCACGATCACCGCGCCGGCGGCCCGCAGCCGGCGTACCGCCTCGCTGTCCGCCGCCTTGCGCGGGAATGCGCCCCGGCAGCCGAACGCGGTCGGTTCCCCGGCCACGTCCATGTCGTCCTTGACGGCCAGCGGCACCCCCAGCAGCGGCAGCCGCTCACCGGCGGCCAGCCGCCGGTCGGCGTCCGCCGCCTCGGCCAGCGCGGCCTCCGCCCGGATGATCCGGAAGGCGTTCAGCCGCGGCTGCGACTCCTGGATGCGTTCCAGTGACTGGAGCGTCAACTCCCGCGCGGACACCTCGCCTGCGGCGAGCATGCGCACCGTCTCGGTCAGACCCGCCGCGCGCGTGGCCGTACGTGTCTCGGACATGGACCCTCCCCGTTACCGCTCGGTCGTACCGAAAGTAACGGGGCGGCCTCGTCCGGTACTTGATCCGATCAGGACCGGCTCTGCCGTGCAGCTCGAGTCGATCCGGACCGGTCCGAGACGTGATGTCGAGCGCGCCCGGGTCGTTGCGGGGCGGTATGGACGAACCGGTCCCGGCGCGTCAGATCCAGCCGGTCAGGGACGACATGAAACCGTCGAAGTCGTCGCGGTGGATGGTGTGTCCGGCGCCCTCGACCGTCCGGACCTCGAAGCCGCGCCCGGTCAGCAGGGCGGCCCGCGCCTCGTCGATGAGGAAGCTGGGCCCGGCCAGTTGCACCAGAGAGGGGACCACCGGGGTGGCCGGCAGCAGGTCGGTGCCCGACAGCGGCGCCAGACAGAGGGCGGTGGCCTCGTCCCAGGCAGCCAGCGTGGCGAGTTCGACCGCCACGTCGGCGGCCTCCCAACGGGGGTTGAGCTGTGCGACCTGCTCCCGGGTCGCCGACTTGAACTGCGCGAACAGCTCAGGCCCGAAGCCCTCCTCGGGCGCGGCCAGGTGCCAGGCGGGGTCCGAGTAGACCGCCCGGGCCGGGCGCAGTCGGTCGACCGCGAGCGAGAGGGCCAGGCCGCCGAGGGAGTGGCCGATGGCCAGCTCCGCGCCCGCCGGCAGGCTCTCCACCAGGTCGTCGGCGAACTCCCGGGGCCCGTAGTCGCCCCGGCCGCTGGCGCCGTGGCCGCGCAGGTCGACCCCGATGACCCGGTAGCCGCGGTCGGCCAACGCGGGACCCACCCGCCGCCAGGTGCGGTGGTCGGACATGATGCCGTGGACGAGCAGGGCGATGCGGTCGCCCTCGCCCCAGGTGTGGGTGTGGAGCTGCACGGTGGTGCCTTTCTGAGGTGTTACGGGTGATGTCGCGAAGGGTGTTACACGTGTTGCCGCGGTGGCGGTGGCGGTGGCGGTGGCGGTGGCGGTGGCGGTGGCGGTGGCGGTCGCTCAGGGCGGGGCGGCCGCCGCACCCGCCTCAGCGCACCGGCCTCACCGCACCGAGCGGATCGGCCGGACGGCGAGCGCGCCGGCCACGGACAGCAGGGCCGCCACGATGAACAGGGCGGTGTACCCGCCGCTGACCGAGACGATGGCCGAGGCGATGAAGGGCGCGACGATCTGGGGCCCGGCGTTGGCGATGTTCAGTACGCCCATGTCGCGGGCCGCGTCCTCGGCGGCCGGCAGGACCATGGTCACCAGGGCCGTGTCGACCGCCATGTAGCAGCCGAAGCCCAGCCCGTTGACCACCGAGAAGACCAGCATCGCGGGCCAGCTCGCGGAGACCGCCGGGATGGCCAGGGCGAGCGCCGACAGCAGCGCGGAGGCGCCGACGAAGAGCTTGCGCCGGTCGAAGCGGTCGGAGAGGTACCCGCCCAGCACGGTGGAGACCACCATGGTCACGCTGGTCAGCGGCATCAGGATCGCCACCGCCGCCTCCGGCTCCATCCCGGCCGGCAGCCGGGTGTGGTCCTGGAGGATGTACAGCTGGTAGGCGCTGACCGAGAAGTAGCCGAGGACGAGCAGTGCGCGCCCGATGAACGCCCACCGGAAGTCGTGGTCGCGCAGCGCCCCCGCGAAGGCCGCGAGCTGCGCCCGGACCGGCAGCGGGGCCTTGGCCGGCCGTCGCTCCTCCCGGGTGCAGGCGGTGAAGAGCACCGCCGCCGCGGCCACGATCGCGCCGAAGACCAGGTAGCCGGTGCGGTAGTGGTCGGAGAAGGCCGCGCCGAGCAGCGCACCGAGCGTGGAGCCGAAGGGCAGGCCCAGACCGACCGCGGCGGAGGCCTTGCCGCGGGCGGCCACCGGCACCCGGTCGGGGACGACGGAGGTGATCGCGGCCTGGTAGACGTTCATGACCGCCTGGCCCAGGCACCAGGCCAGGGTGATCAGGGCGATGGTGTCGACCGCGCCGAGCAGCAGCATCGCCGGTACGGCGAGCAGGCCGCCGCCGAGGATCCACGGGTTGCGCCGGCCGGTGCGGTCGGAGAGCGCGCCGGCGACCGGGTTGAAGACCGTCGCGAAGATCGCGGAGACCCCCGCGATCAGGCCGAAGTTGGAAACCTTGTTCGCCGGGTCGACGGACTCCACCTGCAGTGCGAGCAGGACGCCGGCGACGCCGATGTAGAGGCCGTACATGGCGGTGTTGCCGACCAGGAGCAGGGGCAGCAGCCCGCGGGCGGGTGCGCTCCGAGGGGTCGGGGCGGCCTCGGACGTGCCGGTGCCGGGGGAGGTAAGGGCCACGGTGCCCTCCAGGGCAGGGGACGGGGGAGGGGGCGGGGGAACGGGCGGCGTCGACCGGAAGAGCCGGGGAGAACGGCCCTGCCCGGGCGACGAGAGGGGACTGACGAGAGGGGACTGCGGAGGACTGGATGGGTGAACCGCGCGGGACTGCGCAGGGGGGGCGAGGGCCGAACGCGATCATGCGGTGACACGTGTAAGTAACTCGTGTAACCACTGTCTAGCATCCGTTTCAGGCCATCCGCTAGACCCCGGATCCGACCGGTCTGGAAAGATGCCAGCGCAATGTCACATTCATCGAAGCCGGGGGCCGCGGCCCCCGCCGCCCCCGCCGTGCCGACCAGTGCGGACGTCGCCCGCCTGGCCGGCGTGTCCCGCGCCACCGTCTCGTACGTCCTGAACAACGCCGAGTCCGTCCGCATCAGCGAACCGACCCGCCGCAAGGTCCGCGAGGCCGCCGAGGAGCTGGGGTACGTCCCGCACGCCGCGGCCCGCAGCCTGCGCGCCGGCCACACCCGGATCGTGCTGCTGCCCACCCCGCACATCCCCATCGGCCCGCTCTACAGCCGCTTCTTCAACGAACTCCAGTGGGCCCTGCGGCGGTTGGACTACACCGTCGTGCAGTACGGCAGCCTCGGCCTGAGCGGTGACCAGGCGGCCCGGGCCTGGGCGGAGCTGCGCCCGGTCGCGGTGATCTCCCTCGGCGAGATCGCCCTCTCCGCCCGCAACGTCGGCACCCTCAAGCGGGCCGGAGCGCGCGCCGTGATCACCCTCGGCACCGGCGGGGTGCCCGGGGCGCACGCCCTGGTCATGGACCAGTCCGAGGTGGGCCTGCGGGCCGTCGGGCACCTGCTGGAGGGCGGCCGGCGCCGGATCGGCGTGGTGGTCCCCGAGGAGGAGGGGCTGGACCTCTTCTCCGCTCCCCGCCTGGCAGGGGCGCGCAGGGCGGCCGAGGCCGTCGGGGCGCACGTGGAACCGCTGCCGATGAGCTACACCGAGGTCAGCGCCGAACGCCTGGCCGCCCGCTGGGGCGGGCTGGGCCTGGACGGCGTCTTCGCGTACAACGACGAGTACGCCATGCTCCTGATGCGCGCCCTGCAGGACGCCGGGCAGCGGATCCCCGAGGACGTGGCCGTGATCGGTGCGGACGACCTGCTGATCGGTCGGCTGCTCCGGCCGCGGCTGAGCACCGTCCAGATCGAGCTGCCCACCGGCGACACCCTCGCCGCGCTGGTCGACCGGGTGGTCCGGGAGCCGGTCGAGGCGCAGGAGCGGCACGACCTGATGGCCGCCCGGGTACTGGCCCGCGAGTCCGGCTGACCGGTCCGGAGGGGGTACGCGGGACCCTCGCCGGGGCATCGTCGCAGGTGGGGGCGGGGGGCCGTTGACAGCGGGGCGCGCCGGGCGGAGACTGCGGGCGCGTTGATCAGGATGCGCCCCGACCGCAGGGCGCGCCCCGGTCGGCACCCCCGCGCACGCGGCACCCCGCACGCGCCCCGTACGGACCCGCCCAGGAGAGACCCCGATGAGCATCCGCGACGTGTACATCGTCGACGCCGTCCGCACCCCCATCGGCAAGTTCGGCGGCGCCCTCGCCGGGGTGCGGCCGGACGACCTGGCCGCGCACGTGGTGCGCGCGCTGGTGGACCGTACGCCCGCGCTGGACCCGGCCCGCATCGACGACGTGGTCTTCGGCGACGCCAACGGCGCCGGCGAGGACAACCGGGACGTGGCCCGGATGGCCGTGCTGCTGGCCGGCCTGCCGGTGAGCGTGCCCGGGGTGACCGTCAACCGGCTCTGCGGCTCCGGCCTCGAGGCCGTGATCCAGGCGGCCCGCGCCATCGCGCTGGGCGACGCCTCGGTGGCGATCGCGGGCGGGGTCGAGTCGATGACCCGGGCGCCGTTCGTCCTGCAGAAGCCCGAGCGCGCCTTCCCGGCCGGCCACCAGCAGATGTACTCGACCACCCTCGGCTGGCGGATGACCAACCCGCGGATGCCCGAGGAGTGGACCGTCTCGCTGGGCGAGGGCGCCGAACTGGTCGCGGACAAGCACGGGATCAGTCGTGAGGCGCAGGACGCCTTCGCGCTGGAGAGTCACCGCAAGGCGGCCGCGGCCTGGTCCGCCGGGCTGTACGACCGTGAGGTCGTGCCCTACCCGGACGTGGCGCTGGAGCGCGACGAGTGCATCCGCGAGGGCTCGACCCCGGAGGCGCTGGCCCGGCTCAAGCCGGCCTTCCGTCCGGACGGCACGGTCACCGCGGGCAATGCCTCCCCGCTCAACGACGGTGCCGCGGCACTGCTGTTGGTCGACGAGGAGGGGCTGGCCGCCACCGGGCGGGAGCCGCTGGCCCGGATCCGCGCCTCCGCCGTGACCGGCATCGAGCCGCAGCTCTTCGGCCTCGGCCCGGTCGAGGCGGTGCAGCGGGTGCTCGCCAAGGCGGGCCGCGGCTTCGGAGACCTGACCACGGTCGAGCTCAACGAGGCCTTCGCCGCGCAGGCGTTGGGCTGCCTGGCCGAATGGCCCGAACTCGACCCGGCGTTGGTCAACCCGCGCGGCGGCGCGATCGCCATCGGGCATCCGCTCGGCGCCTCCGGTGCCCGGCTGGCGGGTTCGGTGGCCCACCAGTTGGCGGCGGCCGGATCCGGTACCGGACTGGCGGCGCTGTGCATCGGCGTGGGTCAGGGCATCGCCCTCGTCCTGGAGCGCTGACCCCCCGGCGGGGGCCGGACGGGCCCCCGCCGCCGTGACCGACGGCCAGGGCCGGGGCGGTGACCGGTACCCGGTCGTCGATCATTTCTGGACACCAACTGCCTTATAACTGAACAGATTTGGGGAGGGCGGCTGGCTACCATGGCGGCTGCCCGGAGCCCGGCCGGGCCCGCCGTGACCGGGCGCCCGTATCCCGGAGGCCTCCCCATGCCGCTGCTCGACCCCGCCACCTGGCAGTCCGCCGCCCCGTTCACGGGCGGCGCCGCCCCGGTCACCGAGCCCGCCACCGGCGCCCGGCTCGCCACCGTCGAACTCGCCGCCCCCCGGGACGTCCCCGCCGCCGCGGCCGCCGCCGAGGCGGCCCGGCACGCCTGGGCCGGGGCCCCGTACCACGAGCGGGCCGCGGTGCTGCGCCGGGCCGGGGACCTCTTCACCGAGCACGCCGCGGAGCTGCGCGACTGGATCGTCCGGGAGACCGGCTCGGTGCCCGGCAAGGCCGCCTTCGAGCTGCACGTCGCCGCCCAGGAGTGCTACGAGGCCGCCGCCCTGGCCTCCCGGCCGGCCGGGCAGGTGCTGCCGAGCGAGGCGCCCCGGCTGTCGTACACCCGGCGGGTGCCGGCGGGCGTGATCGGCGTGATCGCCCCGTTCAACGTGCCGCTGGTGCTGGCGGTCCGCTCGGTGGCGCCCGCCCTCGCGCTGGGCAACGCGGTGCTCCTCAAGCCCGATGCGCGCAGCGCCGTGTCCGGCGGGCTGGCGGTCGGGGCGGTGTTCGCCGCGGCCGGGCTGCCGGCGGGCTTGTTGCACGTGTTGCCCGGCGGGGCCGAGACCGGGCGGGCGCTGGTCTCGGATCCGCTGGTGCGGGTCGTGTCCTTCACCGGCTCGACCGCCTCCGGCCGGGCCGTCGGGGAGCTGGCCGGCCGCGGCCTCAAGCGCGCCCACCTCGAGCTGGGCGGCAACTCGGCGCTGATCGTGCTGGCGGACGCCGACCTCGACGCGGCCGTGGGCCAGGCCGCCTGGGGGTCCTTCTTCCACCAGGGGCAGATCTGCATGACGGCCGGCCGCCACCTGGTCCACGCCTCCCTGTACGAGGAATACGTGGAGCGGCTGGCCGCCAAGGCGGAATCGCTGCTGGTGGGAGACCCGTTCCGGGAGCAGGTCCACCTGGGTCCGCTGATCGACCGGGGCCAGCTGGAGCGGGTGCACGCCCTGGTGGAGGCGAGCGCGGAGCAGGGCGCGAAGATCGTCGCGGGCGGTTCGTACGAGGGGTTGTTCTACCGGCCCACGGTGCTGGCCGGGGTCGGCGACGACACCGCCGCGTACGCGGAGGAGGTCTTCGGGCCGGTGGCTCCGGTGCGCGCCTTCGGCACGCCGGAGGAGGCCGCCGCGCTGGCCGCGGCCGGCCCCTACGGCCTGGCGCTCGGCATCGTTACACGTGACACCGCCGCGGGCCTGGCGCTCGCCGACCGGATCCCCACCGGCATCGTCCACATCAACGACCAGACGGTCAACGACGAGGCGGTGGCACCCTTCGGCGGGGTGGGTGCCTCGGGTACCGGGGCCCGCTTCGGCGGGGAGTCGAATCTGGACGCGTTCACGGAAGTCCGGTGGACGACGGTCAGGCGCGACCCTGCGGGGTACCCGTTCTGAGAGGACCCGGAATAGCCGGGCTCCGGGCACGGTTGAGGGGGACGCCTGATGATGGGCCCTCCGGAAGAGGCCCGAGGTAGACGAAAGCAGGGACGCACCCATGGCCACCGTGGAACTGACCAAGGACAACTTCGACCAGGTCGTGACCGACAACGACTTCGTCCTGATCGACTTCTGGGCGTCCTGGTGCGGGCCCTGCCGCCAGTTCGGCCCGGTCTACGAGCGCGCCTCGGAGACCCACGGCGACCTGGTCTTCGGCAAGGTCGACACGGAGGCGCAGCAGGAACTGGCCGCCGCCTTCGGGATCTCCTCCATCCCCACGCTGATGATCGTCCGCGACCGGGTCGCGGTCTTCGCGCAGCCGGGCGCGCTGCCCGAGGCCGCCCTCGAGGACGTGATCGGCCAGGCCCGCGCGCTGGACATGGACGAGGTACGCAAGAAGATCGAGGCCGGCCAGGCGGAGGGCCAGTCCGACGCCTGACCCGAGCGGGGCCGACGCCTGACCCGAGCGGGGCTCGGCCGCCCCGGCGCGTTGCCCGGGTGCCCGTAGCCCGTCCGGGCCAGACTGACCGTATGACTGATGCTGTGGAATACGACGTCGTGGTCCTCGGCGGGGGCCCGGCCGGCGAGAACGTCGTGGACCGGACCCGCGCCGCCGGCCTCAGCACGGCCGTGGTCGAGGCGGAGCTGGTCGGCGGGGAGTGCTCGTACTGGGCCTGCATCCCGAGCAAGGCCCTGCTGCGGCCGGCCCTGGCCCGGGCCGACGCCCGCCGCGTGCCGGGCCTGCGCGAGGCCGTCGAGGGCCCGCTGGACACGGCCGCGGTGCTCGCGCACCGGGACTACTGGACCGGCCACTGGAAGGACGACGGCCAGCTCGACTGGCTCGACTCGATCGGCGCCCACCTCTACCGGGGCCACGGCCGCCTGTACGGGGCGAAGAAGGTGGCGGTCACCAGCCCCGAGGGCGAGCACCACGTCCTGGTGGCCCGGCACGCCGTCGTGGTCGCCACCGGCAGCGCCGCCCTGCTGCCGGAGCTGCCGGGGCTGACCGGTGCCCGCCCCTGGACCTCCCGCGAGGCCACCAGCTCCCAGCACGTACCGGAGCGGCTGGTGATCGTCGGCGGGTCGGTGGTGGCCGTGGAGATGGCCACCGCCTGGCGGGCCCTGGGCTCGGCCGTCACGGTGCTGGTGCGCGGCTCCCGGCTGCTGCCGCGGATGGAACCGTTCGCCGGCGAGCTGGTCGCCGACGGGCTGCGCGAGGCGGGCGTGGTGGTGCGGACCGGTGTCGAGGTCGAGGCGGTCGTCCGGGACGGCAGCACCGGCCCGGTGACCGTGGTCCTGGTGGGCGGCGAACCGGTGGAGGCCGACGAACTGCTCTTCGCGACCGGCCGGACCCCGCGCACCGACGACATCGGGCTGGAGACGGTGGGGCTGGTGCCGGGGGAGTGGATCGCGGTGGACGACGGCTGCCGGGTGGCCGGGCAGGACTGGCTGTACGCCGTCGGAGACGTCAACCGCCGTGCCCTGATGACCCATCAGGGCAAGTACCAGGCAAGGATCGTGGGCGCGGCGATCGCGGCCCGGGCGGCCGGGGCGCCGCTGCTGGAGACCGACCGCTGGGGTGCCCACGTCGCCACCGCCGACACCGACGCACTGCCGCAGGTGGTGTTCACCGACCCGGAGGCGGCCGCGGTCGGGCTGAGCCTGGCCGAGGCGGAGCGGGCGGGTCGCCGGGTCCGCGCCGTCGACCACGACCTGGGCGCGGTCTCGGGCGCCGGACTGTACGCCGACGGGTACACGGGCCGGGCCCGGCTGGTGGTGGACCTGGACCGGGAGGTCGTGCTGGGCGCCACCTTCGTCGGCCCGGGCGCGGGTGAGCTGTTGCACGCCGCGACGGTGGCGGTGGCCGGCGAGGTCCCGATCGCCCGGCTGTGGCACGCGGTCCCCGCCTTCCCGACCATCAGCGAGGTCTGGCTGCGGCTGCTGGAGGCGTACCGGGGCTGAACGGCCGGGCGGGCGGGGGCGTACCGGGCGGGCGGGGGCGCCGCGCCGGAGGTTCCCCGCCCGCCCGGGCCGGGTCAGCCGATGTGGTAGCTGTCGCCGTACACCTTCCAGTCCAGCGGGGTGTTGAGGTCCAGGTTGCGCTTGTTCAGGAAGACCCGCTGGGCGGTGTCGACCCGGCTGGTGTCGCTGTGCGCCTCCTCCTGCTTCATCGCCCAGACCCGAGCGTCCAGGAACGCGCCGATCCAGGTGGTCTCGGAGCCGCCCTGGGCCGGCGGCTTGGCCGAACGCAGCGCGCGCTTGCGGATGTTGCGGAAGCTGGTCGAGTCGTCGCCATCACCGTGCATGACGATCGCGTCGTAGTACGCGAACTGCCCGAGCACGCCGATGCCGTCCGACTTGCCCTGGGAGACGGCCGGGTTGAAGTAGACCCGGTCCCGCTCGTCGTTCTGCGCGGTGCGGAAGGCGGAGTCCGAGGCGGCGGTCTTCCAGTCGCGCTCGAAGGCCGAACCGAGGCCGCTGTGCGAGTCGGTGCCGTTGACCCGGCGCAGTGCCGGGAGGTACTTGGCGAGGACGTTGCCGGGCTTGCGCTGGGTGTAGAGCTCGACCAGGTCGAGCATGTCGCCGGTGCCGGAACAGAAGCCGATGATGCCGGCGGTGTAGCCGCGGCCGTCGTCGATGTCCTCGATGTACTTGTACTGGGCCTGCCAGTCCAGCGAGGAGTTCTCGGCGCTGGAGACCAGCTTCATGGCGATCTCCTTCTTCGCCGGGTCGTCCAGGCCCAGCCGCTGCACCCCGGTGCGGGCGGCGGCCGGGGCGGAGGTGCCGGCGGAGCCGGGCGCGTCGGTGGAGGCGAGGGCGGTGACGGGGACGGCGAGCGCCGCCGATCCCAGGAGGACGCCGGCGATCAGGGCGCGACGGGAGACCGGGCGCCGGTGAGGGGTGGTCATGGGACCTCCGACTGAGAGGGACTGACAGGAAACTTTCCTGTCAGTCTGATCCCAATGGCGTGCCCCCGTCAATGGGGCCTCGGGGGTTACTCCGGGAGCGAGCTGCCACCGGTCAAACCACCGGGTGGAAAGCCGAGTTCAGAGGGGTGAGGGCGGATGCGGCGCCGGCCGGAGTGGTCCCGCCGGCCGGGCGGCCGGCCGTACCCGGCCCGGCCGTCCGACCGGCCCGCCTCCATCCGACGGAGGCCCTGAGCGCCGCCCGGGGAAACGCCCTCCGGGCGCATAGGGTCTGCGGGCGGGAGGCCCCGCGCCTGCCCTCGTACCGGCGTCCGACCAGGAAGGCTGCCCCATGCCCGCATCGCACCAGGACGACCCGACCGCCGACCCGCCCGAGCGGATGCGCGCCATGCTCTACGACGCGTACGGCGGTCCCGAGGTCCTCCGGTTGGGGGAGGTGCCGCTGCCCAAGGTCGCGCCCGGCGAAGTGCTCGTACGGG
This sequence comes from Streptomyces sp. NPDC089919, assembly GCF_040684615.1. NCBI lineage: Bacteria > Bacillati > Actinomycetota > Actinomycetes > Kitasatosporales > Streptomycetaceae > Streptomyces > Streptomyces sp. NPDC089919. Next base: position 35,215 of record NZ_JBFBGK010000029.1, on the reverse strand, counting down.
TGCGGCGGGCCGCGGTCAACCCGGTGGACTGGAAGCTGATGGCCGGCGGGCTCGACGGCATGATGGACGCCGTCTTCCCGGTCGTCCCCGGCTGGGACGTGGCGGGCGTGGTGGCCCGGGTCGGCATCGACGTCCCCGAATTCGCCCCCGGCGACGAGGTGATGGCCTACGCGCGCAAGGACCACGTCTCCGGCGGCACCTTCGCCGAGTACGTCAGCGTGCCCGTGCGGTGCCTCGCCGCCAAGCCCGCCGCGCTGGGCTGGGACGAGGCCGCGGGGCTGCCGCTGGCCGGCCTCACCGCCTACCAGCTGCTCACCCGGCTCGGCCTGTCCGGCAAGGACACCGTCCTCATCCACGGCGCGGCCGGCGGCGTCGGCTTCCTCGGCACCCAGATCGCCCGGGCGCGCGGTGCGCGGGTCATCGGCACCGCCTCGCCGCGCAACCACGAGCGGCTGCGGGAGGCCGGCGCCGAGCCGGTGGAGTACGGCGAGGGCCTGGTCGAGCGGGTCCGGGCGCTCGCCCCGGACGGGGTGGACCTGGTGGCCGACTTCGTCGGGGGCGTCCTGGACGTGACCACCGCGGTCCTGGCCGAGGGCGGCCGGCACGCCTCCATCGCGGACCCCGCCGTACTGGGGGCCGGCGGGCAGTGGATGTGGGTCCGGCCGGACGCGGCGGACCTGGCGGCCGTCGGCGAGCTGGCCGAACTGGGCCAGCTCGGCGTGCCGGTGGCGCAGGTCTTCCCCCTGGAGGAGCTGCCCGAGGCGTTCCGGCTGAGCATGACGGGGCACGTCCACGGGAAGATCACCATCGCGGTGTGAGGGGTGGGGCAGAGACCGAGTGGCCGGCCGGGGCCCGCGCAGCCCCGGCCGGCCGGTCACCACTCCGGGATCTCGGCCGCCTCGCCGGGGCCGAGGTCCGGCTCGGCTCGCAGCTCCAACGGGCCGCCCTGCCGGTGCAGTTCCAGGACCACCAGCTCGTTGCGCCCGGCGCGCCAGAGCGGTGCGGGGGCGTAGAGGGTGCGCTGCGGTCCGCGGTCCCAGAAGCGGCCGAGGGCGAAGCCGTTGAGCCAGACCATGCCCTTGGTCCAGCCGGGCAGGGCCAGGAAGCCGTCGGCCGGCTCGGCCAGGTCCAGTTCGAGCCGGTGGAAGGCCGGGGCGCCCGGGCCGTCCGCCTGGTCGGCCCCGGCGGGCGGCCCGAAGCGAAGTCCGGCCAGGTCCTCCAGCGGCAGCGGGCGGATCTCCCAGTCGAACTGGTACTGGTTGTCGAGCCGGACGCCGCCGGTGATGCCCTTGCGGTCGGCCAGCAGGGGGCCGTAGTTGATCCGGCCCATGTTCTCCACCAGCAGGTCCAGGACGGCCCCGCCCTCGGGCACCCGCACGGTCAGGGCCTCCTCCGGCCGGTCCCGCTCCAGGACCCCGAGCGGCCGCCCGTCGAGGAACACCTGCGCCCGGTCGGCGAGTCCGTCCACGCGCAGGGCCGCCTCGGCGAGCGGGCCGCGCAGCCGGGTGCGGTAGTGGATCAGACCGAGGTTCTGGCCGAAGGACTCCATCGGCTCGGTGTCCAGACGCCGGTGCACCACCCGCGCCAGTGTGTCCAGGTGGGGCAACAGCGGTGCCGAGCCGGTGACTTCCACCGTGCGCGGGGCGAGCCGGGCCGGCTCGGGCGGCAGGGGGTGCGGTTCGGTGCCGAGCCGGCGGGTGATCACCTCGCGGAAGAGGTGGAACTTCTCCCGGAGTTCGCCCGCCTCGCCGACCGGGGCGTCGTAGTCGTAGCTGGTGGTGTCGGGGAGGTAGCGGCCGTCCTCGTGGTTGGCGCCGTTCCACCAGCCGAAGTTGGTGCCGCCGTGCCCCATGTAGACGTTGACCGACGCCCCGGCGGCGAGCAGCCGCTCCAGCACGTCGGCGGCCTCCTTGGCGTCCCGGGTGCGGTGCGGGGCGCCCCAGTGGTCGAACCAGCCGTGCCAGTACTCCATGCACACCAGCGGGCCGGTGCCCTGGTGGCGGCGCAGGCAGTCGAGCGAGGACTCCGGGCGGGAACCGAAGGTGCCGGTGGTCAGCAGGCCCGGCAGGGTGCCGCCCAGCTGGAAGGCGTCCGCGGCGCCGTCGGCGGTGAAGAGCAGGCAGTCCACCCCGCGCCGGACCAGCCCGGCCCGCAGGTGCTCCAGGTAGCCGGTGTCGTTGCCGTAACTGCCGTACTCGTTCTCCACGGCCATCGCCACCACCGGGCCGCCGCGGGAGGCGAGCAGCGGCAGCAGCTCCGGCACCAGCTCGTCGAACCAGGCGTCCACGGCGGCCAGGTACGGGGCGTTGCGGCGGCGCAGCCGGACCGAGGGGTCGGCGAGCAGCCAGCCGGGCAGGCCGCCGGCCTCCCACTCGGCGCAGATGTACGGGCCCGGACGGACGATCACGTCCAGCCCCAGCTCGCCGGCGAGCGCGACGAAGCCGGCCGCGTCCCGGTCCCCGTCGAACCGGGCCCGGCCGGGGGCGCTCTGGTGGAAGTTCCAGGCGATGTACGTCTCGACGGTGTTGACGCCCATCGCCCGCAGCCGCAGCAGCCGGTCCCGCCAGAGCTCGGGCCGGACGCGGAAGTAGTGGACGGCGGCCGAAACGACCTGGTGCGGACGCCCGCCGCGCAGCAGGACGTCCCCCTCCACGGTCAGCGCACGGGAACTGGACACAGGGTTCATGGCCGCATCCTCAGCCACTCCCGACCCCCCACGCACCCTCTTGACCACGCTGTGACCTGCGGATCCGGCGGCGGCCGGGGCCGGTGCGTGCGCCGGAGGCGGTTACTGGCCGGTGCGGCCGTCGATGGATTCGCGCAGGAGGTCGGCGTGGCCGCAGTGGCGGGCGTACTCCTCCACGCGGTGGACGAGGAGTTCGCGGACGGCCACGGCGTCGCGGCCGACCCGGGCGCCGAGGTCGGGGAGGGCGGCCAGGGCGGTGTCGGTGGCATGCTGTTCGCGGGCCAGGTCGGCGAAGGCGGCGTCGACCGCGGCCTGTTCGGCCACCGCTCCGTGGAAGTCCGCGTCCCGGGCCCCGTACAGCTTCGGCAGCGGCTCGTCCAGCGTGATCCAGTTGCGCCAGTCGCGCTCCACCTCCGCCAGGTGCCGGACCAGCCCGAGGAGCGACATCGTCGACGGCGGAACGGACCGGCGGGCCAACTGCTCCGGGTCCAGGCCCTCGCACTTCATCCGCAGCGTCAGCCGATAGTTCGTCAGGAAGTCGTGCAGCGTGCCGAGTTCGCCCTCAGGGCTCGGGCCTTCGGTGTTCCGGGGATCGTCGTCCGGATCCGCCCACATGTCGGCGTACACGGTCGACTGGGTCCAGCGCTCGGGCCGTTCGCTCGTACCGGTCATGGCCGACATGATCGCCCGCACGGCGCCGCCCCGCCACCGGATTTCAGGGGCGGCGCCGGCGGCGAACGCCGCCGGGCCCCCTCCGCGGGGTCCCGGCGGCTCATGGTCAGCGGGTCTTGACGGCCCGCAGGACGACGAACTTGGCGTCGTTCGCGACGAGTTCGCAGTTGCCGAACAGGCGGCGCAACTTCAGGTGGTAGCCCAGGTGCCGGTTGCCGATCACCCACAGCTCGCCGTCGCGGCGCAGCGCCCGGCGGGCCTGGCTGAACATCCGCCAGGCCGTCGCGTCGGTGGTCGACTGGTGGGCGTGGAACGGCGGGTTGTTGATGACCGCGTCCACCGAACCCTCCGGCAGCGAAGCCAGACCGTCGCCCACCACGAACTCGGCCAGCCCGTCCCGGTGCGCGGCGTTCGCCCGGTAGGTGGCCCGGGCCGAGGCCACCGCCTGGTACGACTCGTCGGTGAAGACCACGTCGACCTCGGGGCTGCCCTTGGCCAGCGCCGTGCCGACCACGCCGTTGCCGCAGCCGAGGTCCACCACCCGGCCCTCGCCCCGCCACATCGGCAGGTGGGCGAGGAGGAAGCGGGTACCGATGTCGAGGCGGTCGGCGCAGAACACGCCGCCGTGGTTGGTGACGGTCAGCCCCTCGGCCGGCCCCGCGCCCGCCTCCGGCCCCAGCGTGTAGACCAGCGGCCACGGGTTGGCGACCGGCTGCGCGGCGGGCTCGGGGGTGGCGAAGATCAGCCGCGCCTTCTTCTCGGCGAGCGAGGTGCGGGTCGGGCCGACGATCCGCTCGAAGAGCTTCAGCGTGGAGGTGTGGATCTCCTTCACCATGCCGGTGCCGACGACCACGGACCCGGCGTGCAGCCGCGGCGCGAGCCGGCACAGCTGGTCCTCGAGGAGACCGAGGCTCTTGGGCACCCGCACCAGCAGCACGTCGATCCGCTCCGGCGGCGCGTCCTGCGTGTTCAGCAGCGCCACCGCGCCGGCCGGGACCTCGGCCCGCGCCAGATTGGCGCGGGTGGCCTCGTGGGCGAGGTACGAGTCGGTGATCTGGGTCAGCCCGGCGGTCCGCCCGGCCAGCGCCGTCACCAGCGCACCCCACCGGTCGCCGACCACGGTGACCTGGCTCTTCTCGAGGTCGACCGGCCCCACCTCGCCGGTTCCGCCCTCCAGGTGGCGCAGCAGGTACTCGTCGGAGGCGTCCCACGCGCGCATCTGGTCGCGCGGGTCCTCCGGGAAGCGGGTGAGTCGGTAGTCGCCCCAGGGGGCCGTCATGCGGTCTTCAGCGGTGCCAGTCATCGTGCTGCCCAGGCTAACCGAGCCGGGCCCCGCCCCGGGCACCCGCACCGCGCCACGCGCCGCGGGCCCCCGTACCGGCGGTACCTGGGGCCGGGCGTGGGGGCGGGTACGGCCGTGCTGCACGCCCCGGTCCTCGTGCCCGGCGGGGTGCGGGCGCCGCTGCGGGCGGCTGGCGCGGCTGGCGAGATCCCCCGGGCGGAATGCGGCGGCGCCCGGTGGCGTTCCGGGAGGTGCCGCCGCCAGGAGCGCGGCGCCCGTCACCCGGCGTGCCGGGACGGCACCCGAAGGAGAGGATCCGATGAGCGAGCGTACGGCGTACTACGAGCACGGGACGGCGGCCGAGCGCTGGGCGCGGGCCCAGCTCTTCTTCGACGCGAAGGAGTACACGAACGCCGCCCGCACCCTGAAGGGCCTGGCCGCCGAGTCCCCGGAGCTGCTGGCCCCGCGCCTGCTGCTGGCCCGCGCGTACTACCACTCGGCCCAGCTGGGCCGCGCCGAGACCGAGCTGCGGGGCATCCTGGAGCGCTGGCCGGTCGAGGACTACGCCCAGTTGATGCTGGGCCGCACCCTGGAACGCCAGGGCCGCGCCGCGGACGCCGCCCCGTACCTGCGGCTGGCGGCCGCGATGTCCGGCGACTTCGACGAGGCGTGAGGACGGGGCCGGCGCCGGGACGTGACGGCCCGCGCTCGGCTGCGGGGGCGGCAGGCAGGGGGGGGGCGGGCGCCGAGCGACGGCCGGCCGGCCGGGCCGGGCGCGCCCGCCCCGCGCCCGGTCGGCGCGGTACGGGGTCCCCGCCCGGCCCGGTCCGTCTACTTTGGGGGCATGAGCAATCTCGATCGCCAGGCCAGCCTCTCGGTGTGCGGGGGACGCGGCTTCGTCGTCGCCGAGCCCGTACGCGAACTCCTCACCCCGCGCCGGGTCAAGCTCGGCGAAGCCACCGAGGTCCGCAGACTGCTCCCGAACCTCGGGCGCCGGATGATCGGCGCCTGGTGCTTCGTCGACCACTACGGTCCGGACGACATCGCCGACGAACCCGGCATGCAGGTGCCGCCCCACCCCCACATGGGCCTCCAGACCGTCAGCTGGCTGCACGAGGGCGAGGTGCTGCACCGCGACAGCGTCGGCAGCCTGGAGACCATCCGCCCCCGCGAGCTGGGCCTGATGACCTCCGGTAAGGCGATCAGCCACTCCGAGGAGAGCCCCCGCCCGCACGCCCGCTTCCTGCACGGCGCGCAGCTCTGGGTCGCCCTCCCCGACGCCCACCGGCACGTCGACCCGCACTTCCAGCACCACGCCGACCTGCCGCACGTCACGGCGCCGGGCGTGGACGCCACCCTCATCCTCGGCTCCTTGGACGGTGCCACCTCGCCCGGCACCACCTACAGCCCGATCGTCGGTGCCGACCTGTCCCTGGCCGCCGGTGCGGAGACCCGGCTGCCGCTGGAGCCGGACTTCGAGTACGCCGTCCTCGGCATGTCCGGCGAGGCGCACGTCGACGGCGTCCCGGTCCTCCCCGGCTCGATGCTCTACCTCGGCTGCGGCCGCACCGAACTCCCCCTCCGCGCCGCCTCCGACGCCTCCGTCATGCTCCTCGGCGGCGAGCCCTTCGAGGAGGAGCTGATCATGTTCTGGAACTGGATCGGCCGCTCCAACGAGGAGATCGTCCAAGCCCGCCAGGACTGGATGGAGGGCAACCGCTTCGGCGAGGTAAAGGGCTACGCCGGCCCCCCCATCCCCGCTCCTGAGCTTCCGCCGACGCGCCTGAAGCCGCGCGGACGGGTGCGCTGACCTGCGGTTTTGCGATGCAGGTGGACTGGTTGAGACCCAGCCGGGGGTCGAGGTCGATCCGGTGGTGATCGTTCAGCGGGAGGGGCTGGCAGAGCCTCCGGAAGGACCATCTCCGGGGTGTCGATCCTTCCCATGTGTGACCGGCTGGGGTCAGCTTTGCCAGGACCAATGCTGACTCAATGCTGACTTTGGTGACGGTTCGTCAGCCGCAGAGGGTGTCGAGACGCCTGCGTCATAGGGGCGACGGGGTGTTTCCGCAGGCCGAAGGTGGAGTCAAAGGTGCGGCGCTCCGTGGTGGGCACGAGCAGGTACGGCGCTCCCGAACCCGAGAGCGAGTGCGGGCCGGTCTGCCCTGCAGTAAGGGCGTCGTACGGAGTCAGTACGTCGAGGTTGTCGAACACGTAGTAGATGGGCAGCTCGCTCCAAGCGACGAGCTGGAAGTGCGAGTGGACCGCGGCCCGCTCGATCGCGTGGCGGCGCGTGGCCCGGCTGGTCATGCTGCTCTTGCAGTCGATCATCGTGAGGTGATCGCCCTTGGCGGCGAGGAGGTCAGGGGTCCATCGGAGAGAGCTGTCGGTCATGCGGAGGGCGGCTTGAACGGGCTGGGTGAGGACTCCCTGCCCCCACGGGTTGACCGACCACCCTCGCGCGGTCAGTTCTTCGGCGATGCGCTTCTCGTGGGCGTCGCCCACGGCCTTCCTCTGCTGAAAGCTCGGCATGACGTGAAGTGTTGCGCAGTACGCTCCGGCCGAAACGAGGGGCGGATGCAGACCGGACAGGCGGAGCCCCGGTGAGCCCTGTCCCACTGCGTCCGGCTGTGTTCGGGTGAGTCCGCCGGCGTCCAGCTGCGTCCCACTGCGTCCGAATATTGTTGACCGAAAACCGTTGCTGGCCGGCCCGCCTGAGTGGGACTCTCGAGCCCGTCTGGTGCCAGACAGCACGCACGCCAGGATCCGCCGCCTCGACGACCAGGCCATGGCCGAGCGGAAAGGCTGGCACCTCCTGCGGAAGCTCCGCTGCAGCACCGCCCGCATCCACGGAACTGGCTTCGCCATGGGAACCTGGCCTCGTCATGATTCCCATCGTGGGCGAGGGCGAGGATCAGCACGGGTGAACGCGGTACTCACCGGCCGAGGCAGGGCGCGGGGAGGCTCTTTCACTTCAGTAGTGGCAGGATCAGCGCGAGAATGACGAACGTGCCGGTAAAGGTAGCCGCTGCTGATGCAAAGCGCTTGGGCCTGCTCAGGCCAGGAGCCGGCGTGCCTCCCGTCGCGGGGATGGACGGGCCTGTGACGTCGTACGCGAGGTACGCCAGTCCTAGGGCCACGGCGAGGGTGACCACGCTGATCGCGATCCGTCCTCCAGTGGGCTGTCCGTGGCCAAGATCGAGGGTGCCGGCGATGGTGCATACGTTGGCGATCGTTGCGACAGCGGTGGCTCCGGCAGATCCCCATGCCATCGCAGGGGTGGAACCGGTAGTTCGAGCCAGGCGGAAGGCGATGCGCGCGCCGACCGCGGCCGCCAGCGCGGTGCACCCTAGGAGTACGGCAACGACCACAGACACAGCGACTCCCCTGAGCGAAGTGCAGTACGGGCGCGACAAAGGAACGTGGGATGGCAGGGTGCTCCCCCACGACACCAATGTCCCAGACTTTGGGCAACAATGGAAACAACGTCGCGAACGAGGAGGTGAGGCCGCATGACGGCACGCGGTGCAGGGCGTCCCGAAGGGGCCCTTCCGCCCGATCTCCCCCCTGCCTGGAGGGAGTTCGTGAACGAGCTCAGATCTCGTCGCGAGGAGGCGGGGCTGACCTTGCGGCAGCTTGCCGGTCGTGCGCACATCAGCGCCGGAACCCTCTCTAAGATCACTAACGGGTCTCGCTTGCCTAGTCCGGCCACGTGGCGCGATCTCGTTCAGGCTCTGAACCTGGAGCCGAACATGCCGGGCCTCCGATTGCATGAGCTGTATGAGATGGCGCAAGCAGAGCGCGATGCGGCGACGCCGAGGAATCCCGCTGGTCTCACCTCCGGAGCTCCCCCGCGGCAGGAGCAACTTTCCGGACTCCTGGACACCTTGAAGGACGAGTCAGGTCTTAGCGTTCGGGAGATCGCGGATCGGATGGCTTCCCAAGGCATCGACGCAGGCAAATCCAGCATCGACCGTGCGCTGCGCAATCCGAGTCAAGCGCTTCCGCTCAGCTTTCACACCGCTGGAGTGCTCATCGAGGAACTGCCGAAGGAGCGCCGTGGTGTCGTACGGGACGCCCTCTTTCATGCAGTTGGTGGCACTCGTGAGCCGGCACCCTGGCCGCATCAAGTCGGAGTCATCCCGCCTGCTGCGCGATCCTTCCAGCAGCGGGCGGCCGAGGCGCACCACCTGAGTGCGGCGATCGACGGCGGCGGCACTGCGGTGATCACCCAAGTCCTGAGTGGCATGGGCGGAGTCGGCAAGACCCAACTCGCCGCCGACTACGCGCGCACAGCCTGGGCGGAAGCCAACCTGGATGTCTTGGTTTGGGTTGCCGCCAGCAGCCGTGAGGCCATCGTGAGCACGTATGCCCAAGCCGGCGTCGAGTTGTGCGGGGCTGATCCCGACAGCCCTGAGCGAGCCGCTCAGACCTTCCTGGCCTGGCTCACGCCCAAAGGCGCTGCGCAACGATGCCGGTGGCTGGTTGTCTTGGACGACATCACCGACCCAGGGGATCTGTCCGGTCTGTGGCCGCCCGCCAGTCCCAGTGGCCGCACCTTGGTCACAACCCGTCGCCGGGATGCCGCCCTCATCGCGCAGGGCAGCACCATGCTCTCGCTCGGTCTGTTTACCCAGACAGAGGCCGTCGCCTACCTCACCGGCGCCCTGACCGAACATGGCCGTGATGAGCCCGCCGATGAGCTCATCGCCCTGGCCGAGGCCCTCGGATATCTGCCACTGGCTCTCGCGCAGGCCGCCGCCTATCTCATAGACAGCGCGGAAACCGTGGCCGCCTACCGAAACCTGTTGGCCGACCACGTCACCAGGCTCGACGACGCCAGCCCTGATGTCCTACCCGACAGCCAATCTCACTCCATGGCTGCAGCCTGGTCGTTGTCCGTTGAGCGCGCAGACAAACTCCGCCCTGTCGGCTTGGCCCGTCCCATGCTTCAGCTCGCCGCGCTCCTCGACCCCACCGGCATTCCCGAGGCCGTTCTGACCAGTTATCCCGCCCTGGCCTACCTTGCCGAGCACAGGACCTGCACGGACCTCGCCGAGAAACCTCACTCGACCTCACCTCATGACGCTCTGCGTGCCTTGCGTGCCCTGCACCGCCTGAGTCTCATTGACCACTGCACCCACGAAGCCCATCAGGTCGTTCGCGTCCACACACTGGTCCAGCGCGCCACCCGCGACACACTCGCCTCTCACGAACTCGATCTGTCCGCGCGTGCTGCTGCCGACGCTCTACTGGCCAGCTGGCCAGACATCGAGCGCGACGTCACACTGGCTCAGGCCCTGCGGGCCAACACCGTCGCTCTCACTCTTCGTACCGAGGAATCGCTGTACAAGCCCAGCATCCACGCAGTCCTCCACCGCGCGGGGAACAGCCTTGGGCAGGCAGGTCATGTCTCCGCCGCCGCGGACTACTTCCTACGCCTTTCCCAGAGCTCTCTCCGCTGCCTGGGATCTGACCACCCTGACACGTTCACCGCCCGCCATCACCTCGCCCACTGGCGAGGCAAGGCAGGAGACGCAGCAGGAGCCGCCGCCGCGTTTGCCGACCTCCTGGGTGACGAGGTACGGGTACTGGGCCCTGACCATCCCGACCCGCTCGCGGCCCGCCATCACCTCGCCCACTGGCGAGGCAAGGCAGGAGACGCAGCAGGAGCCGTCGCCGCGTTTGCCGACCTCCTGGGTGACGAGGTACGGGTACTGGGCCCTGACCATCCCGACACGCTCGCGGCCCGCCATCACCTTGCCTACTGGAGGGGAGAATCGGGCGACCCAGCTGGAGCTGCGGTGGCCCTTGAGGGCCTGCTGCTGGATCAGCTTCGGGTGCTGGGGGAGGATCATCCCGACACGCTGACTTCGCGTAGCGACCTGGCCGGGGCTTATGGGTCGGTGGGGGATTTGGGGCGGGCGATCGACTTGTACGAGCGGACTCTTGCCGATCGTGTGCGGGTGCTGGGGGAGGATCATCCCGACACGCTGACTTCGCGTAGCGACCTGGCCGGGGCTTATGGGTCGGTGGGGGATTTGGGGCGGGCGATCGACTTGTACGAGCAGACTCTTGCCGACATCGTGCGGGTGCTGGGCGAGAAGCACCCGTTGACTGGGATTGTCCGGGGCAAACTTGGCATTGTCCGTACCGAACGCGACGGAGGCCCTCAGCCGTCGTGACCGCTGTGTGAAGAGCACGGATCTGACACGCCCCGACATCCGTGCGACGATCAGGGCCCGAGAAGGGTCTGTGCGGCGAACGATTCCGACCCGCGATTAGGGTGACGGAGAGTGATGGAGATGTCGACGGAATGGTGTGTTCCACCACACCGTCGGCACGGAATCTTGTCGCTGGCTCGTCCTGATCTGCCCAGTTTTCTTAAGGACTTGCGGGTGAGCTTTGTGACCGCTTGCGCGTGGTCACAGAGCTCACTCATCCGCGTACCTCTTGGCCGATTCGTCGGCGGTTACTCGGTATCCGGCGGCCAGGTGGTGTGGTCGCGGAGGTGGTGGAACTCCGTCAGCTCGGCTGCGAGGACGTCGAAGTGCGGGAGCGGGGCCCACAGGCTGCGCTCGCCAACGACGTAGAGGCGGCGTTTGGCGCGGCTGGCGGCCACGTTGAGCAGGTGTGGGGTGCGGGCCGCCCAGTCGCGGGCGCCGGGCCGGCCCCCGCCGAGCACGAGGACGACGACGTCGGCTTCCTTCCCCTGGGCCCGGTGCACGGTGGCGCAGCGTTCCTGGATCAGTTCGGACGTCCAGCCTTCACGGCCGCGGCAGATCTTCTGGCATTCGGCGACGAGGGCCCGGAAGGGGGCGATGACGCGGACACGCTCGACACCGACGCCTTGCCTGTGCACATGGTCGAGCACGAACTCGAAGGCCCGGCGGTCGCGTTCGCCCCATGGTGCGTCGGACGGGCGATTCGGATCGTCGGTGTTGAGCCACCGGCTGGGCAGCAGGCCGTCCCGATCCGCATCGGGGAACGCCTCGTGTCTGGTGCCGTGGACCATGAGGCCCCCGTACGCGACCTCGTTGCTGACCGTGAACATCGGCTCTTCGCAGCGGCGGTGTACCCGCAGCGGCGAGCCCACCCAGACGTGCTCGTCGTCGGTGCCCGGGGCCGGCAGGTAGGTGCCATAGCGGTTGGTCCGGTCGGCGACGGCCTGGGCGGAGGTGGCTGAGGGCAGCCAGTGCTCGTCGATGCCGTAGGCGCGCAGCAGCCGGCGCTGGAGGGCCGTGGGCATGGTGACGACTGGTTCGAGCTGGAGCGGATCGCCTACCAGCACGGCACGGCGGGCCCGCCACAGCGCGCCGACGGCGGCCTGTGGAGTCGCCTGCCCGGCCTCGTCGACGAGGACCCAGCCGATCGACTCCCGGCCGAGGCGGGCGAACATGCTGCCGATGGAGGAGAACGTGGTGGAGACGACGGGCACGAGGAGGAAGAGGGTCTGCCAGGCGCACTCGACCTCCTCGTCGGGGACGTGTCCGTTGGTGCCGGCCATCAGCTCCATCAGAACCTGGAGGTTGCCGCGGACCCTTTTCGCGGCCCCGGCGACGAAGGCGCGGTGCAGGTCGAGGGCACGCAGGAACAGGTCGCTGCGTGCGGTGGACCATGCCTCGTCGGACCAGGGTGAGCCCAGTTCCTGGTCGGCTTCGTCGAGGTGCTGCCAGCCGAGCGGCAGGGACCGCAGCGTCCGGGCCGCCTCCCGCAGTTCGCGGTGGCGGCCGTCGAGTTCGGTCACGGCGACCCGCAGGCCGCGGCGGAACGAGTCGGCGACCTGCCGGGAGTGCCGGAGGGCGGCGGCTGCCGCGGCCTCCCGCGCGCTCGCAGCCCGTTCGTGGTCGAGGGCCGTGGTGAGGCTGGCGGCGGCATCGTCGACGGCGCCGCCCGAGCGGGTGTGCCGGTCGGCGGCCAGGGACTCGGCGCGCACAGCCGCGGCGACCCGCTCCAGGGAGTCCTCGAGCGCGGCGCGCTGCTGGACGAGAAGGTGGGCGATCTCGGCCTGGGTGTGCTCTTGCTGTCGTTCGGCGGCCTGCCGGTCGGCCGTGCTCTGCAGCAGGCGACGCAGCCCGCCGCGCAGGCCCCGCTCGACGGCCGGGGGCGCGTCGTGGCGGGCGGTGAGCGCGGTCACGTACTCGCGGTGGTGTGCGACCAGTTCGCGGGCGGCCGACAGGTCCGCCCGGGCAGTGGCCAGCTCCCCGCGGGCGCGCGGCACGTGCTCCGAGGCCGTCCGGTGTCCGGCCTCGGCCGCCGCGGTGGCGGCCCGGGCGGCGGCGGTGGCGGCGCTGGCCCGGTCCAGGACCGCGGTGGCGGCGGCGACCTGTTGGTCGGCCCGGGACACGGAGGCTTCCAGGTCCGCGATCCGCTGCCCGGCCGACGGGGACTCGACGGCGGCCAGGGCCCCGGCCAGCCGGGCGCGCCCGGCGCGCAGCTGCTCGACCTCGGCCCGGGCGGCACGGAACGCGGCGACGGCATCGGTCCACGAGGGCACGGGCCGGGCGGGTCCGGCGGCCGCACCCCCGTCCGCCGGAGTGGCGGGATGCCGACCGCCGGGCGGAGGCTTCGGCGGGATCCAGTCGCTCAGAACGGCCTGCATGCCGCGCAGCGGCGGCAGCCCTGCAGCGGTCCGGGCGTCGGTCTCCTTTTTGGGGAGCCGGCCCCACCAGAACCGGTCGCCGAACTCCTTGCGGTTGGCCTTGTTGCCCAGCACCGCCGCGACCAGGCCCCAAGCCTCCCCGCCGAGGAGTGCCGAGGCGAGGTCGGAGAAGTGGTCGGAGAGGTGGTCGCCACCGGCCCGCCAGTGCCGGCCGAGCGCATCGATGCCGGGCAGTTCGGCGGTGATGTTCTCCACGGCACCGTTGTTGGAGGAGGAGACGACGATCTCGAACCCGGTCAGCCGCGGGTCGAGCCGCGACATGAACCGGGCGTGCCTGCCCTGGCGGTCCCTGCCCCGCCACGCCGGACCTGTGAACGCCTGCCCGGGCCGGTCGAACGTGGCCAGCACCGCCGCCCGCTCGACGACCAGTGCGGCGACCAGGTCGCGCAGCATCGTGGTCTTGCCCGTGCCCGGCGGGCCGTTCACGGAGAACATCCCGCCCTCGGTACCCGCCCGGTCGGCGAGCATGCGGTCGACCGCGAACTGCTGGCTCAGCGCGAGCGGGCGATCCGCCGGCGCGGGCCAGCGGCCGGCCGGAACCAGCTCCGGAGCCACCCCTTCAAGGACGACCCCGCGCTCCAGGCGCACGTCCGTCCGCGCCCCCACGGCGACGGCATCGAGCTCGGTCAGGTAGGCCTCCAGCGCCGGGCCGATCCCCTTGTCGACGGCCGCGGACACCCGGGCCAGATCGGGTGGGAGCAGACTGTTCAGGAACGGCGCCGCGGCGGCGGCCTTCGCCTGCGGGTCCCGCGGCCGGTGGACCAGCCTGCTGCGCACCCGGATCACCGCGGGCCGCAGGTGGTCCTGCACCCCGCACAGGTCGGAGATCTGCGCGGTCAGGGCGACCAGATCGGCGAACCCGAGGGCACGGGGACCGGCGCCGACCCCCTGATCCGCCGAGCGGTCAGGAGCGTCGGCCGACGCCCCCTCGGGAACGCCCCCGGCGGCGTCCGGCCGCCCGGACCCCGCTAGCTCCTCCGCGGTCCGGCGGGCCGCGACCCAGTCCGCGGCGCGGCGAACCAGGGGTTCCGCCGCGCCCTGCATCGCGGCGCCGGCGACCTCCCCGAACAGGGCCCCGACCGCACCGACGGCAGCGCCGCCCAGGATCTCGGCGAGCAGCCGCTGCCAGCCCCCGCCACCGGCCCCGGCGGGCGTTTGGGGCCCACCCCCCGAGACGGGCCCCCGGTCGTACGCCGGTCCCGCCGCCGGGGCGGTGAGGCCGTAAGCGATCGCAGTGGCCGTGAGCTCGTCGATCGCCCCGCCGAACGCATCGTCGAGTTCCTCGAATCCGTCCAGCCACCCCGGTGCAGAAGGCCCCGGATCGAACAGGCGGCCGGTCGCCCAGGCGCAGGCGGAGATCACGGACGTGTCCTCGAGCGGTCGGCCCTCGTCGTCCAGGACCAGCGCGAACATCGCGCTCTGGCCCGGCAGAACCAGCTCGGTCTGCGGCACGCCGGGGTCGGGATCGGTACCGGCGGGCAGTACGGCGATCATCGCCTGGCGGAGCAGCTCCAGATCAAAGACCCCGCAGTAGACCTCGTGCCGCCACACGTAGCCGTGCGGTGCCCGCCGTACCCCCGTCTCTGGATGGTCGGGAGCCCACGGCAGGAGCGGTGGTAACCGGCCCGGCTCCGGCGTCAGGTCGACCACGTACTCGTCCCTCGGCCCGGTGCGCGCAGCGGGGCGCCGACGGGGTAGCGCCGGAATGGCCGGCGGACTGAACAGTTCGATCGCGCGCCAGCACTTCAGCAGGGCCTGCCGCCGACCACCCTGCGCGTGTCTGCTCCGCACCCCACTGCCCCCGTGTCGCACGTGCGGCATCTTGTCGCTCCCCTGAAGATCAGCCGTGTCGCCGAATCTACCGGACCGTCATCGGGCTGAGCCCCGATCAGAGCGGCCTGCGACGCCGGAACGTCCAGGGACACAGCGTCGGTTCGGCCGACTCGGGCCTGGAGCGGGAAGACGCAAGGGGCGTGATGGAACTCCTGTGGTCGCCGACTGTCGGGAGCAGCCAGGGAGGTCTCGTACGACCGTGTCGCGGGCGGAGGTGCCTCTCTCCTGTACGGACGTCATGTTCAGTGCCCTTCGGGCCGCGACCAGGCCCGGAGCAGATAGCCGACCAGACCGGCGGCGATGATGATGCCGACGACTTTCTCCGTACTCACGCGTGCCTCGTCTCCCCGCCTACCGAACCCCGGCGCACACCAAGGGAATCGCAGTCAACGACCGCTGATGCCCTGGCAGCACCTCCGTTGATGCGTTCCTGGCGCACTGGGCACGCGATATTGACGCTGCGCGTCTGTACGCCGCCCACGAGATCGGAGGACACCACCCGCCGGAACCTCCGGCGCTTCCTCGACCTGGCCACGGGAGATGCGTCAACTGGCTGCTCCGGCTCGCTTCGCCGGGTCGCCGACGGCGAAGCGCGTGAACTCGTGCTCGGGGCGGAAGCCTGCGTGCCAGGCCAGCAGGCGGGAGGAGCGGTCACCGGCGCCGACGGTCCAACTGGGGGTACGGCGGCGGGCGGCGATGTCGAAGCAGAGAGCGTGCACGCAGGCGAGCACCGCGGGCCGCAGCCGCGGATCCGGCACGCTCGCGCAGGCGATGTCCTCGTACTCGGAGCCCAGGAAGTAGGTGCAGGCGAGGGCCACGATCCGGCCCTGGTGGAACGCCGCCCAGGCGTAGCCGGAGCGAGCGAAAGGGTGCGGTCCGCCCCAGGTGCGCAGGATCCAGTGCATGGCAGGCGGGAGCCGGTGCAGGGCACGGCCGTCGCGTCCGGTCAACCGCCGTACGGTCACCTCGTGCGGGGGTCGGGCGGGGGGTGTCGCGGACCGTTTGACGTACACGATCCGCTGCCAGGGCCTGACCGGCTCGAACGAGGCCGCGATGAGGGGGCGGAAGGGTTCGGGTGCCTCGATGGTGCAGCCGGCGAACCGGGCGAGGTCGGCCGGGACCAGCGCGTCCGGCTCGCCGCGCAGCAGCACGTGGTCGCCGCACTCCACGGCTATGGCGCGGGGCCGGACGGCACGGTCGGCCCACCAGCGGCCCTTGTCGGTGCTCAGTACGTGCTCCGTCAGGGCGGCCGAGCCGGGCGGTCCGGCGGGGAACCAGCGGACGAGGGCCGGGAGCCGGCGGGTCGGCAGGTTGATCACGAACTCTCCTCCTGAGTGGGGACGGACGACGGCGGGGCGGCTCGTGGGGAGGCCGCCCCGCCGGGGTGGTGGAGCTACTGGCCGGGCTTGCGGCCGTGGTTGGCGCCCTTCCTGCGGCGGGTCCTCTTCTTGCGTGCGCGCTTGGACATCGGGGTGGCTTTCTCTTCGGTGCTTTCAGCCGGTGTGGCTGACGAGCAGGTCGGCGAGCTTGGTGAGGCGCTTGACGGTTCGCTCCTCGGTGGCGACGGGGGCGGGCGCGACGCACCGGTCACGGTCGTAGTAGGCGCCGTTGACGATCTCGGTGGCCGGGTCGACCAGGCGTACGACGTGCCCGGCGCCTTCGGCGGCGGTCTCGCCCTCGTTGCCGTACAGGTGGAGGAGCCCGGTGTCGCAGACGCCCGGGTGGACGGATACGGCGGTCACGCGTGGGTCCGACGCGAAGACGGTGAGGGCGAGTTGGGACTGGGCGTAGGCGGCGAGGCGGGAGTAGCGGCGCAGCCGGTGCGGGTCGTTCCACTGGATGGCCGCGGTGCGGTGCAGGGAGGAGGAGACGTTGACGACGCGGCCGCCGGGCGCATTCGTCAGGGCGTCCTGCAGGAGGTTGGTGAGGAGGTACGCGGCCAGGAAGTTGACCTGGAGGGCGATCTCGTTGCCGTCCGCGGTGAGGGTGTGCCGTTCCGGCGCGGCCATGCCGGCGTTGTTGACCAGGCAGAACAGGTCGGGGTGTGCACGGTTGACCGTGCGGGCCAGGGATTCGACCTCGTCGAGGTGGGTGAAGTCCGCGGCGAGCGGCACGAGTCGGGACGAGTCGATGCCGGAGGTGGCGACCAGCGCGTCTGCGGCGGCCTGGGCCTCTGCGGGCGTGCGGCCGTGCATGAGGACGGTGGCACCCCGTTCGGCGAGCTGACGGGCGGCCTCGTAGCCGATCCCGGCGGTCGCACCGGTGACGAGGACGGAACGTCCGGACAGGGTGGAGGACATGGTGGGTTCCTTGGGTGTGAAGGGACGCATGGTGAGGGATGCTCCGGGCCGGTCCCCGTTGGGACAGGAAGCGGCCACCGGCGTGTGCGCCAGATCAGCGGCGCACACGCGGTGAGCAGGACGGGAGGTCCGGAGACGAGGGCTGTCCGCGGCTGCCGCTGCGTCGGCGCGGACGCGCCGGGCGGTGCCGTCGGGAGCGGTGCGGTCGGCTCAGCCGGCCGTGGGGGCAGCGGGCGCCGCCGGCGTCACCGTATGAGGTGGCCGGTCCTCGTAGCGCGGGCCGCTGTTCATGACCGGTATCCCAGCGCATCGGCCCGGCGCTCGGCAAGCCCTGATGTCCCGCTTTGACACGCTTCATACGCCGGAGGCCGCACGGCGTACGAAGGCCGTCAAGGCCTGTTCGGCGCCCGAGGTCCGGCACGCGAGGTCCGGCACGCGGGGGACGCAGCCGGTTCGCCGCGCGCGGCTCAGCCGGTCGCCGACGAGGGCGGCTCCGACGGTCGTGTGGTGGCGGCGCCGGCGACGGGCAGGGAGAGGACCATGGTGAGGCCGCCGCCGGGGGTGTCCTCGGCGGTGAGGGTGCCGCCGAGGGCTTCGGTGAAGCCGCGGGCGACGGCGAGGCCCAGCCCGACGCCGGTGCCGCGCGGGGCGTCGCCGTGGCGCTGGAAGGGTTCGAAGATGCGGTCCTTGGCATCGTCGGGGACGCCGGGACCGCGGTCGACCACGCGGAGTTCGACCCGGTCGGCGAGGGAGCTGGCGGCTACCAGCACGGGTGTGCCCCCGGGACTGTATTTGACCGCGTTCTCGACGATGTTGGCGGCGGCGCGCTCCAGGAGTCCGCGGTCGACGGCGACCATGGGAAGGGTCTCGGGGATGTCGAGCACGACACTGTCCTCGGGTACGCCGCCCAGGGCCATCGGGACGACCTCGTCGAGGTCGGTCTCCCGGATGAGCGGGACGACCGTGCCCGTGTTGAGGCGGGACATGTCGAGGAGGTTGCCGATGAGGTGGCCGAGGCGGTCCGCGCCTTCCTCGATTCCTTCGAGGAGTTCGGCCTTGTCCTGCTCGGACCACTCGACGTCGTCGGAGCGCAGGGAGGTGACGGAGGCCTTGATGCCGGCCAGCGGGGTGCGCAGGTCGTGGCTGACCGCGGCGAGGAGCGCGGTGCGGATGCGGCCGGCCTCTTCGAGTTCGCGGGCCTTGGCGGCCTCGTCGACCAGGCGTTGCCGGTCGAGGACGACGGCGGCCTGGGCGGCGAAGGCGCCGAGGACGCGCCGGTCCTCGGCGGGCAGGACCCGGCCGGACAGGACGAGGGCCAGATGGTCGCCGATCGGCATGTCGACGTCGGCGTCCTCGGGCCTGGTGACCGGTTCGCTTCCGACGGCAGCCGCGGTGGTCCAGGCGTCGACCTCGCCGGCTCGTTCGAGCAGGGCGGCGGAGCGCATGGCGAAGGTCTCGCGGAGCCGTTCGAGCAGGGCTTGGAGCGAGTCCTCGCCGCGCAGGACGCTGCCGGCGAGGAAGGAGAGGGTCTCGGACTCGGCGCGCAGCCGGGCGGCCTGGTGCGTGCGTCGGGCCGCCAGGTCCACGACGGAGGCCACGGAAACGGCTACCCCCACGAAGATCGCGATGGCGACGATGTTGCGCGGGTCGGAGATCGTGAGCTGGTAGAGGGGAGGGGTGAAGAAGTAGTTGAGCAGGAGGGAGCCGACGGCCGCGGAGGCCAGCGCGGGCAGCAGCCCGCCGAGGAGCGCGGCCGCGACCGTGCAGGTGAGGAAGAGCAGCATGTCGTTCGCGAGCCCGAGCTCGGGAAGGACCCCGCTGAGCAGCAGGGTGAGCAGGGCAGGGCCGAGGACACCGGTGAGCCAGCCCCAGAGGATGCGGGTACGTCCGAGTCGGGCGCCTCGGGCGACGGGCAGGCCCCGGCCCGTGGCGACGGCGTCGTGGGTGACGAGGTGGACGTCGATGTCGGGCCCCGACTCCCGGGCCACGGTCGCGCTCACGCCGGGCCCGAAGACGTACTGCCAGGGCTTGCGGCGGCTGACGCCGAGCACGATCTGGGTGGCGTTGACCCCGCGGGCGAACTCCAGCAGGGCGGTGGCGACGTCGTCGCCTATGACGTGGTGGAAGGTGCCGCCGAGGTCTTCGACGAGGGTGCGCTGGACGGCGAGTTCCTTGGGGGAGGCGGAGGTGAGGCCGTCGCTGGCCGCGATGTAGACGGCCAGGACCTCACCGCCGGCGCCCTTCTCGGCCAGCCGGGCGGCGCGGCGGATGAGCGTACGGCCCTCGGGCCCGCCGGTGAGTCCCACGACGATGCGTTCGCGGGCCTGCCAGGTGGTGCGGATGTCGTGCTCGCCGCGGTACTGCTGGAGGTATTCGTCCACCCGGTCGGCGACCCAGAGGAGGGCGAGTTCGCGCAGGGCGGTGAGGTTGCCGGGGCGGAAGTAGTTGGACAGGGCGGCGTCGACCTTGTCGGACTTGTACACGTTGCCGTGCGCCATGCGCCGGCGCAGGGCCTGTGGCGACATGTCGACCAGCTCGATCTGGTCGGCCCGCCGGACGACCTCGTCCGGCACGGTCTCGCGCTGGCGCACGCCCGTGATCGTCTCGACGACGTCGCCGAGGGATTCGAGGTGCTGGATGTTGACGGTGGAGACGACGTCGATGCCGGCCTGGAGGAGCTCTTCGACGTCCTGCCAGCGCTTCGGGTTGCGCGAGCCGGGGACGTTGGAGTGCGCGAGTTCGTCGACGAGGACCACGGAGGGCCGGCGGGCCAGGATCGCGTCGGTGTCCATCTCCGTGAAGGACGCACCCCGGTACTCGAT
Organism: Streptomyces sp. NPDC089919; assembly: GCF_040684615.1. Taxonomy (NCBI): domain Bacteria; kingdom Bacillati; phylum Actinomycetota; class Actinomycetes; order Kitasatosporales; family Streptomycetaceae; genus Streptomyces; species Streptomyces sp. NPDC089919. The sequence continues at coordinate 14,961 of NZ_JBFBGK010000029.1, read as the reverse complement.
CGCACGCCGCGCGACCGTCTCCAGGCCGTGCAGCATCACCTCGGTCCGAGGCCGGTCGTGGTGCTCGACGAAGCCGACCACGCAGTCGGTGCCGCGCTCGGTGCGGCGGTGGGCCTCGGAGAGCATCGAGTAGGTCTTGCCGACGCCCGGTGCCGCGCCGAGGTAGATCCGAAGCTTTCCGCGTCCCATGATCCGATTCTTCCGAGGTGTGGCGTTGTCACCAGGAGGTGCTGTCGGCCGGCCCGCTGCGGGCGGCGTTCACGGTTCGAAGCGGTAGCCCATCCCCGCCTCGGTGACCAGGTACCGCGGGCTGGAGGGGTCGGGCTCCAACTTCCTGCGGAGCTGGGCCATGTAGACCCGGAGGTAGTTGGTGTTCTCGGCGTACGTGGGCCCCCAGACCTCGAGCAGCAGCTTGCGCTGGCTGACGAGGTGCCCGGGGTGGGTGACGAGGATTTCCAACAGGTGCCATTCGGTCGGGGTGAGCCGTACGGTCCGCTCGCCGCGCCGGACCTTCTTGGCGGCCAGGTCGACGGAGAAGTCCTCCGTGGTGACGATGACGACCTCGTCGGGCCGGTCCGGGCCCTCCTGGCGCCGGGTGGCGGCCCGCAACCGGGCCAGGAGCTCGTCCATGCTGAAGGGCTTCGTCACGTAGTCGTCGGCGCCCGCGTCCAGCGCGCGGATCTTGTCCTCGGACGTGTGCCGGGCGGAGAGGACGAGGATGGGCACCCGGCTCCAGCCCCGTACGCCCTTGATCACGTCGATGCCGTCCATGTCGGGCAGTCCGAGGTCGAGGATGATGACGTCCGGCTTGTCGGCGGCGGCGAGTCTGAGGGCCGCGGTGCCGTTGGTCGCCTGCTCGACGTCGAACTTGCGTGCTTGGAGGTTGATCTTCAGCGCGCGGACGAGCTGCGGGTCGTCCTCCACCACGAGCACCCGGGTCATCGGTGTGCAGCCTTTCCTTCGGTTCTCGATGTGGCGGGGAGCCCGGCGGAAGGGGCGGTCCTGTCCGCTCCTGCGCCGGGCTCCCACTGCCGCCGTGGGGCGGTTCAGCCCTTGGCCGTCAGGCCCTTGAGCGCGATGTTGAGCTTGAGGACGTTGACCGTGGGCTCGCCCATGAAGCCGAGCGTGCGGCCCTCGGTGTTGTCCGTGACCAGCTTCTCGACCTGCTGGACGTCCAGGCCGTTCTTCTCGGCGACGCGATGGACCTGGAGCCGGGCGTACTCCGGTGAGATGTCGGGGTCCAGGCCGGAGCCGGAGGAGGTGACCGCGTCGGCGGGTACGTCCTGGGGCCTGACCTGGTAGCCGGCGGTGGAGTTGTCGGCGACCACGGCCGCCTTGGCGGCCTCGACCAGCTTGACGAGGTCGGGGTTGTCGGCGGCCTTGTTGGTGGCGCCGGACAGGATGAGGGAGTACTGGGTGTTGACGCTGTTGGTGCCGAGGCCGTTGGAGGGGCGGGGCTGGAACCAGTGGAGGTCCGGCCGGGTGGCCTCGTCGGCGTCGTTCGGGTCCTTCTTGGGCAGGTCGTAGGTCTGCCCGATGAGGGAGGAACCGACGACCCTGCCGCGCGCGTCGGTGATCTCGGAGCCGTTGGCCTTGTCGTGGAAGAGGGCCTGGGCGATCCCGGTGACGGCGAGCGGGTAGAGCACGCCGCACACGACCGTCAGGACCAGCAGGGCCCGCAGACCCGCTCCGACCAGACGTGCGGTGCTCGATACGGAAGAGTTCATTGCCGATCAGCCGATTCCGGGGATGAGGGAGATGAGCAGGTCGATGAGCTTGATGCCGATGAACGGGGCGATCAGGCCGCCGAGGCCGTAGAGGCCGAGGTTGCGGCGGAGCATCTTGTCGGCGCTGGTCGGCTTGTACTGGACGCCCTTGAGGGCGAGCGGCACCAGGGCGATGATGATCAGCGCGTTGAAGATCACCGCGGAGAGGATGGCCGACTCGGGGGAGGCGAGGCCCATGATGTTGAGCTTGTCCAGGCCCGGGTAGACCACGGCGAACATGGCCGGGATGATCGCGAAGTACTTGGCGACGTCGTTGGCGATGGAGAAGGTGGTCAGGGCGCCCCGGGTGATCAGGAGCTGCTTGCCGATCTCGACGATCTCGATGAGTTTGGTGGGGTTGGAGTCCAGGTCCACCATGTTCCCGGCCTCCTTGGCGGCCGAGGTGCCGGTGTTCATCGCGACGCCGACGTCCGCCTGGGCCAGGGCCGGGGCGTCGTTGGTGCCGTCGCCGGTCATCGCGACCAGCTTGCCGCCGGCCTGCTCCCGCTTGATGAGGGCCATCTTGTCCTCGGGGGTGGCCTCGGCGAGGAAGTCGTCCACCCCCGCCTCCTCGGCGATGGCCTTGGCGGTCAGCGGGTTGTCGCCGGTGATCATGACGGTCTTGATGCCCATCCGGCGCAGCTCGTCGAACCGTTCGCGCATGCCCTCCTTGACGACGTCCTTGAGGTGGATGACGCCCAGGACGCGGGCGCCGTCGGCGTCCTCGACGGCGACCAGCAGCGGGGTGCCGCCGGCCTGGGAGATCGTGTCGGTGAGGGTCTGGGCGTCGGCCGCGACGGTGCCGCCGCGTTCGTTCACCCAGGCGATGACGGAGCCGGTGGCGCCCTTGCGGACCTTGCGGCCGTCGACGTCGACGCCCGACATGCGGGTCTGGGCGGTGAAGGCGATCCACTCCGCGTGGGTGAGTTCGCCCTGGTGGCGTTCGCGCAGGCCGTACTTCTCCTTGGCGAGGACCACGATCGAGCGCCCCTCGGGGGTCTCGTCGGCGAGCGAGGAGAGCTGGGCGGCGTCGGCCACCTCGGCCTCGGTGGTGCCCTTGACGGGGACGAACTCGGCGGCCTGCCGGTTGCCGAGGGTGATGGTGCCGGTCTTGTCGAGCAGCAGGGTGGAGACGTCACCGGCGGCTTCCACCGCGCGGCCGGACATGGCGAGCACGTTGCGCTGGACCAGCCGGTCCATGCCGGCGATGCCGATGGCGGAGAGCAGCGCGCCGATGGTAGTGGGGATGAGGCAGACCAGCAGGGCGGTCAGCACGATCATCGACTGCTTCGCCCCGGCGTAGATGGCGAAGGGCTGGAGGGTGACGACGGCGAGCAGGAAGACGATGGTGAGGGACGCCAGCAGGATGTTGAGGGCGATCTCGTTGGGCGTCTTCTGCCGGGCCGCGCCTTCGACCAGGTTGATCATGCGGTCGATGAAGGTCTCGCCGGGCTTGGTCGTGATCTTGACGACGATCCGGTCGGAGAGGACCTTCGTCCCGCCGGTGACGGCCGAGCGGTCGCCGCCCGACTCGCGGATCACGGGCGCGGACTCGCCGGTGATGGCGGACTCGTCGACGGAGGCCACGCCCTCGACGACGTCGCCGTCGCCGGGAATGATGTCGCCGGCCTCGCAGACCACCAGGTCGCCGATCCTCAGATCGGTGCCGGGGACCTGCTCCTCCGCCGTGCCGTCCCGGGTCAGGCGGCGGGCGACGGTGTCGGTCTTGGCCTTGCGCAGGGTGTCGGCCTGGGCCTTGCCGCGGCCCTCGGCGACGGCCTCGGCGAGGTTGGCGAAGATCGTGGTCAGCCACAGCCAGGCCGTGATGGCCCAGCCGAACCAGTCGGTCGGGTCCTTGACGGCGAGGACGGTGGTGAGCACCGAGCCGATCTCGACCACGAACATGACCGGGGACTTGACCATCACCCGGGGGTCGAGCTTGCGGACCGCGTCCGGGAAGGACGTCAGCAGCTGCTTGGGGTCGAAGAGGCCGCCGCCCACGCGTCCCTCGCCCGGCTTGTGGCCGGTGGGGGCGTCCTGGTGCGGGGCGGGGGCGGAAGTGGTTGTGGACATGGCGTTCTGCTTCTTTACGTCCGTGGTCATGACGCCAGTCCTTCGGCGAGCGGGCCCAGCGCGAGGGCCGGGAAGTAGGTCAGACCGGTGATGATGACGATCGTGCCGACGAGGAGGCCGGCGTAGAGCGGCTTGTCGGTGCGCAGGGTGCCGGCCGTCTCGGGGACGGGCTTCTGCTCGGCGAGCGAGCCGGCCAGCGCGAGGACGAACACCATGGGCAGGAAGCGGCCCAGGAGCATGGCCAGGCCGATCGTGGAGTTGTACCACTGGGTGTCGGCGTTCAGGCCGCCGAAGGCGGAGCCGTTGTTGTTGGCGCCCGAGGTGTAGGCGTACAGGACCTCGGAGAAGCCGTGCGCACCGGAGTTGAGCATCGAGTGCGGCGGGGTGGGCAGGGCCATGGCCGCGGCGGTGAAGCACAGGACGAGGGCCGGGGTGATCAGGATGTAGCAGGCGGCGAACTTGATCTCGCGGGTGCCGATCTTCTTGCCGAGGTACTCGGGGGTGCGGCCGACCATGAGACCGGCGATGAACACCGCGATGACCGCCATCACGAGCATGCCGTAGAGGCCGGAGCCGACGCCGCCGGGGGCGATCTCGCCGAGCTGCATGCCGAGCAGCTGGATGCCGCCGCCGAGGCCGGTGAAGGAGGAGTGGAAGCCGTCCACCGCACCGGTCGAGGTGAGGGTGGTGGCGACCGAGAAGATCGACGTGGCGCCGATCCCGAAGCGGTTCTCCTTGCCCTCCATCGCCCCGCCGGCCGCCTGGAGCGCCGGGCCGTGGTGGGAGAACTCGGTCCACATCATCAGCGCGGTGAAGCCGAGCCAGATGACCGCCATGGTCGCGAGGATCGCGTAACCCTGCTTGACGCTGCCGACGAGCTTGCCGAAGGTGCGGGTCAGGGCGAAGGGGATGACGAGGATCAGGAAGATCTCGAAGAGGTTGGAGAACGGCGTGGGGTTCTCGAAGGGGTGGGCGGAGTTGGCGTTGAAGTAGCCGCCGCCGTTGGTGCCCAGCTCCTTGATGACCTCCTGGGAGGCCACCGCGCCGCCGTTCCACTGCTGGGTGCCGCCCAAGAACTGGCCGACCTCGTGGATCCCGGCGAAGTTCTGGATGGCGCCGCAGGCGACCAGCACGATCGCGCCGACGACGGAGAGCGGCAGCAGGATGCGGACGGTGCCGCGGACCAGGTCGGCCCAGAAATTGCCCAGCTCCCCGGTGCGGGAGCGGGCGAAGCCGCGTACGAGGGCGACGGCGACGGCCATGCCGACGGCCGCGGAGACGAAGTTCTGCACCGCCAGGCCGCCGGTCTGCACGACGTGGCCCATGGCCTGCTCACCCGCGTACGACTGCCAGTTGGTGTTGGCCACGAAGGACGCGGCGGTGTTGAAGGCCTGGTCCGGGTCGATGGCGGCGAAGCCGAGCGAGCCGGGCAGCACGCCCTGGAGCCGCTGCAGGGCGTAGAGGAACAGCACGCCCACGGCGGAGAAGGCGAGGACGCCCCGCAGGTACGCGGTCCAGCGCATCTCCGTGGTGGGGTCGGCACCGATGGCCTTGTAGATCCACTTCTCCGGGCGGTAGTGCTTCTCGGAGGAGTAGACCCGGGCCATGTAGTCGCCGAGCGGGCGGTACGCGAGGGCCAGGGCGGCGATCAGGGCGAGGAGCTGGAGCACGCCGGCGATCTGGGGACTCATGTCGGCTCAGAACCTCTCCGGCTTGACGAGGGCGAGGACGAGGTACCCGAGCAGGGCGACGGCCACGATGAGGCCGACGATGTTCTCGACGGTCACAGCTTGGTCACCCCCCGGGCGATGAGAGCCACCAGCGCGAAGACCGCGATCGTGGTGACGACGAAGGCCAGATCGGCCATCGTGAGCTCCTGATGAAGTGATGAATGGAATCGGCCGGACTGGCCGAGACCGAGCAAACCGTGTGGCAGGGGCCGCGTCAGGACGCCTTGATGAGCTCCATACGGGTGCACCGGAACCTTTAACGCGGCCCTGACGCCGACTGCCGAGAAGTGCGGGTTTCCTCCCCTCCGGGCCGCTCCGGCCGTGTCGAGGGCGGCACCGGCCCAGCGCGGCCAGGGCGGGACCGGCTCGGGTGCGGGGGAGTTCCTGACGCGTCCCGTACGCCGGGCCGGGAGCCGCGTATGAAACACGTGAAGAGCCGTGGGAGCGGCGTATGGATCTCGCCAAGACGGCTGGCGGTGGTGGTGCGGGGCTTCGACGCTGTGCTCACTTTGCTCACTTCGGAGGAACACGGCGACATGGCCACACACACAGGAAAACCGACGTCCGCCGGACAGGGGCCGGGCCAGGAAGAGCCCCCCGACACCGGCGCCGCGCCGGCTGCGGACGAGGGGGAGCGGCACAAGCTGACCGCCCTCCAGGGGCTGGCCGCCCTGTCGCTGGACGCCATGGCCTCGGTGGCCTACGGACCCGAGTCCATCGTGCTCGTCCTCGCGGCCGCCGGCGCCCACGGCCTCGGCTTCACCCTCCCGGTGACCGTGGCGATCGCCGCGCTGCTGGCCGTCCTGGTGGCCTCGTACCGCCAGGTCATCGCCGCCTTCCCGGACGGCGGCGGCTCCTACGCCGTGGCCAAGCGGCACCTCGGACGGCGTACCAGCCTGGTCGCCGCCGCCTCGCTGATCCTCGACTACGTGCTCAACGTCGCGGTCTCGGTCACCGCGGGCACGGCCGCCCTGACCTCCGCCTTCCCCGGCCTGTACGGGGACCGGGGGTGGATCTGCCTCGGTGTGCTGGTCCTCGTCACCGCCGTCAACCTGCGCGGGGTGGTGGACTCCGCCAAGGCCTTCCTGGTCCCCACCGCCGTCTTCGTCGGCTCGATCCTCGCCATGATCGCCGTGGGCCTGTTCCGGGACGGGCTGGTCTCCACCGAGACCGCGGCCGGACACGCCTCCGCCCTCGGCGAGGGTGCCACCACCGTCGGTGCCCTGCTCCTGCTCAAGGCCTTCGCCGCCGGCTGCTCCGCCCTCACCGGCGTCGAGGCCGTGGCCAACGCGGTGCCGTCCTTCCGCGCCCCGGCCGCCCGCCGCGCCCAGCGCACCGAGGTCGCCCTCGGCGCCCTGCTCGGCGTGATGCTCATCGGCCTGTCGGTGCTGATCGGCCGCTTCCACCTCCAGCCGGTCGAGGGCGTGACCGTCCTGGCTCAGCTCGCCGACGCCTCCTTCGGCCACAACGCCGCCTTCTACGTGGTCCAGTTCGCCACCGTGGTGCTGCTCGCCCTCGCCGCCAACACCTCCTTCGGCGGCCTGCCCGTCCTGATGGGCCTGCTCGCCCGGGACAACTTCCTGCCGCACGTCTTCGCCCTCAAGGCAGACCGGCAGGTCCACCGGCACGGGGTCGTCTGGCTGGCCGTGGTCTCGGCCGTGCTCCTCGTGTTCTCGGGCGGCGACGCGAACACCCTGGTGCCGCTCTTCGCCATCGGCGTGTTCGTCGGCTTCACGATCTGCCAGGTCGGCATGGTCCGGCACTGGGCGCTGGAGCGGCCCGCCGGCTGGCGGGGGAAGGCGGCGCTGAACGGCTTCGGTGCCCTCCTGACCGGTGTCTCGGCGGTCGTGGTGACCGCGACCAAGTTCACCGAGGGCGCCTGGCTGATCGTCGTCGCGCTGCCGCTGCTCGTCCTCGCCTTCGAGAAGGTGCACCGCACGTACGGGCGGATCGGCGAGCGGCTGGAGCTCGGCCGCATCCCCCGGGCCCCCGAACGCTCCCGCTCCCTGGTCGTCGTACCCGTCTCAGGGCTGTCGCTGCTGACCTGCCGGGCCCTGACCGCGGCCCGCTCCCTCGGCGACGAAGTCCTCGCGGTGACCGTCACCCATCACACCCTCGAGGACCGCCGGACCGCGGAGGCGCTGCGCCGCGACTGGGAGCTGTGGAACCCGGGCGTCGAGCTCGTCGAACTCCCCTCGCCCACCCGCTCCCTGGGCCGCCCCGTCTCCGGGTACGTCCGGGCGCTGGCGGAGCGGCAGCCCGGCACCCAGGTCACCGTCCTGATCCCGGAGACCGAGCCGGAGCGGCTGTGGCAGCGGCTCCTGCAGAACCAGCGCGGCTCGGTGGTCGCCCATGCCGTCCGCCGGGACACCGACGCGGTGATCTGCCGACTGCGGTTCCGCATCGCGGCCGGTGCGCGGCGCTGACGTGCCCGTGACGGCCGCCTGGCGCATTCCGTGCGGCTGTCGGCTGATTGCGCTGCGCCACCGGGAGGAAGAGCGTTAAGGGCGCGTCAGGATTTCATCAGACGAGGCTATAGACGTATCGGTCGAGTTTCCGATGCGTACGCTGGCTCGGCCGTCGAGGTCGATGGCTGAATCCTTGCCGTACGACGGGAGCGACCCCACGATGGCCACCCCTGCCCGCAGCACGCGCCTGCGCGCGTGGCTGCTGGAAGGCTTGACCGACCAGCGCCACAAACAGCAGCAGCAGCCGGAGACCGCGCACGAGGGCCGCCCGTGGTGGCGCGTGATGTGCCTGACCGGCCTCGACTACTTCTCGACCCTCGGCTACCAGCCGGGCATCGCCGCCCTGGCGGCCGGTCTGCTCTCGCCGCTGGCGACGATCGTGCTGGTGGTGCTGACACTGCTGGGGGCGCTGCCCGTCTACCGCCGGGTGGCGGAGGAGAGCCCGCACGGCGAGGGCTCGATCGCGATGCTGGAGCGGCTGCTGTCGTTCTGGAAGGGCAAGTTGTTCGTCCTGACCCTGCTGGGCTTCGCGGCGACCGACTTCCTGATCACGATCACGCTCTCGGCGGCCGACGCCACCGCGCACATGGTCGAGAACCCGCACCTGACCGCCACCCTCGACGGCCACCAGGTACTGATCACGCTGATCCTGATCGCCCTGCTGGGCGGCGTGTTCCTGAAGGGCTTCAGCGAGGCCATCGGCGTGGCCGTGGTGCTGGTCTTCTCCTACCTCGCCCTCAACGTCGTCGTCATCGGCGTCGGCCTGTGGCAGGTCCTCTCCGAGCCGCACGTGATCACCGACTGGAAGCAGGCGCTGGTCACCGAGCACGGCAACCCGTTCATGATGATCGCCATCGCCCTCGTCGTCTTCCCGAAGCTGGCCCTGGGCCTGTCCGGGTTCGAGACCGGTGTCGCGGTCATGCCGCACGTCGCGGGCTCCCCCGACGACACGGACGAGAAGCCCGCCGGCCGGATCCGCGGCACGAAGAAGCTGCTGACCACGGCCGCCGTGATCATGAGCGTCTTCCTCATCACCAGCAGCTTCGTCACCACGCTCCTGATCCCCGCCGACCAGTTCAAGACCGGCGGCGAGGCCAACGGCCGCGCCCTGGCCTACCTGGCCCACGAGCACCTGGGCTCCGCCTTCGGCACCGTCTACGACGTCTCCACGATCTGCATCCTGTGGTTCGCCGGCGCCTCCGCCATGGCCGGCCTGCTCAACCTGATGCCGCGCTACCTGCCCCGGTACGGCATGGCCCCGCACTGGGCCCGCGCGCTGCGCCCCATGGTCATCGTCTTCACCCTGATCGCCTTCCTGGTGACCTGGCTCTTCGACGCGGACGTCGACGCCCAGGGCGGCGCGTACGCCACCGGTGTCCTGGTCCTGATCACCTCGGCCGCCGTCGCGGTGACCATCGCCGCCCGCAAGGCCGGCGAACGCGGCTGGACCATCGGCTTCGGGGTCATCGCGGCCGTCTTCATCTACACCACGGCGATCAACGTCGCCGAACGCCCCGACGGTGTGAAGATCGGCGCCTGCTTCATCGCCGGCATCATGGCCCTCTCGCTGCTCTCCCGCCTCGCCCGGGTGTTCGAGCTGCGCGTCACGGACATCGAGTTCGACGACATGGCGCAGCGGTTCATCCGCGACACCGCCAACCGCACGATCCGCTTCATCGCCAACGAGCCCGACAGCCGCGACGCCGAGGAGTACCGGCAGAAGAAGGCGCAGATCCGCGCGGACAACGACATCCCGTCCGAGGACGACGTCGTCTTCGTCGAGGTGACCGTCCTGGACGCGTCAGAGTTCGAATCGGGCATGCGGGTGCGCGGCGAGGTCCTGCACGACCGCTACCGGGTCCTGACCCTGGAGAGCTCCAGCATCCCCAACGCGCTCGCCGCGCTGCTGCTCCACGTACGGGACGAGACCGGGCAGCGGCCGCACATCTACTTCGAGTGGACCGAGGGCAACCCGATGGCCAACTTCTTCCGGTTCTTCCTCTTCGGGCAGGGCGAGGTCGCCCCCGTCACCCGCGAGGTCATCCGGGAGGCCGAGCCGGACCGCAGCCGCCGGCCCCACGTCCACGCCGGCTGACCGTTCCGTACGGACAGCCCCGTCCCGGTGGCCCCGCAGGCGCGGGGCCACCGGGACTCTCATGTGGGCGCGGGCTACTCGCCGATGTCGCGTCGGCGCAGGTCCGCCAGGGTTTCGCGGCGTACGAGGAGCCTTGCGGCGCCCTCGTGGACCGCGACCACGGGAGGCCGGCCGACCATGTTGTAGCCGGAGGCCATCGACAGCTGGTACGCGCCGGCGACCGGTACGGCGATCAGGTCGCCGGGCCGGACGTCGCCGGGCAGTGCCACGCCGGCGGCGAGCACGTCCCCGGCCTCGCAGTGCCGCCCCACCACCGTGGCGGGCCGGGGCGCCGCCGGGGTGCGGCCGATCAGCCGGGGCGCGTACCGGACCCCGTACAGGGCGGGCCGGGGGTTGTCGCTCATGCCGCCGTCGACGGCCACGAACACGGTGTCCCCGGTGCTCTTGACGGCGAGGACCCGGTACACGGCGACCCCGGCCGGCCCCACGACGGCCCGGCCCGGCTCGATGACCAGGCGGGGCACGGGCAGCCCGGCGGCCGCGCAGCCCTCGGCCAGCGCGCCGCGGAGCCTGCGCGCGAGGGCGGTGACGTCCAGGGCGGCCTCGCCCGGGCGGTAGGCGATGCCGTGGCCGCCGCCGAGGTCCAGCTCGGGCAGCACGCGGCCGTGTTCGTCGCGGATGCGGGCCAGCAGCCCGACCATGCGCCGGAGCGCGGTCAGGTAGGGCTCGACCTCGGTGATCTGGGAGCCGATGTGGCAGTGCAGCCCGGCCAGTTCCAGGCCCGGCTGGGACAGGACGTGGGCGACGGCGCTGAGCGCGGACCCGTCGGTGAGGGAGAGGCCGAACTTCTGCCCGTCCGTGCCGGTGCGGATCTTGTCGTGGCCGCCGGCCGAGACGCCCGGTACCACCCGCACCAGCACCTTCTGGCGCCCGGCGGGCCCGACGGCGGCGGCGATGCGGGCGATCTCCGACGGGCTGTCGATGACGATCCGCCCGACCCCCAGCCGCAGGGCGCTGTCCAGGTCCCGGGGCGACTTGGCGTTGCCGTGCAGCACGATCCGCCCGGGCGGGAAGCCGGCCAGGACGGCCAGCTCCAGCTCGCCGGCCGAGCACGCGTCCAGGCCCAGCCCCTCCTCGTCGACCCAGCGCACCATCGCGCGGGAGAGGAAGGCCTTGGCCGCGTACAGGACCTCGGCGTCCGGGAAGGCCGCCCGGTACGTCCGGCAGCGCTCGCGCACCTCGCCCTCGTCCAGCACGTAGACCGGCGTGCCGAAGCGCTCCGCCGCCTCGGCGAGGTCCACCCCGCCGACGGCCAGGCCGCCATGGCCGAGCCGGGTCGTGGAGGCCGGCCAGACCGACAGGTCGTCGGTGCCGGAGTCCGGGGTCGGTACCACCGCGGTCGTCATCGTGCCGTCTCCGTCTCCCGTGAGGCCGGGGCCGGGGCTGTGACCGGAGCGCTCGGGACCGGACCGGCCGCGGGCGGTCCCGCGACCGGGGGAGCGGTCAGCGTCGGGTCGACGGTCAGCAGGCCCGCTCCGAGGGGCTCGGCCAGTGCCCGCAGCGCGGGCTCGGAGAGCCTGATCCAGGGGTGACCGGCGCCGAGGGTGGCGGTCAGCCGGTCGGGGTCGGTGAAGCCGACGGCGGTGCGTGCGCCCAGCGGGGTGCGGAACAGGCGCACCACGACCTCCGCCCTTCCCGGCCGGACGGGGACGTGGAGGAGTCCGGCCGGGACGCGTTCTTCGGGCTCGGGATCGTCGTCGTACTGGAAGAGGCACATGGGCCCTCCTGAAGGAGCCGTGGCAGGAAGCTGATGCGTGCCCCGGACGCGGGGAGGCGTCCGGGGCGGCTCTCGGAAGCTATCCCCGCCCGCCGCCCCCCGCGGCCAGCCCCTGACGGGATCCTGACGGCGACCGCCGCAGTCCATACGGATCGCTGACGACGGGACCGCCGCGGCGTCCTCAACGCCTCAGAACCACGCCCGACCGCATCAGGAGGCCGTCAGCGGGACCGGCTCCCCGGACGGCCCGCGCCCCGGCTGCGCGACGCCACGACCGGGAGGCCGGCGCTGTCAGTGGGCTGCGGCATGATGCGCGGCATGTGACGGCCCGTCCGACCGCGGGCCGTCGGGGCCGTCGGCTGTCCGGGGAGGGTGCTGTGCGCAGGCCGGTCGCAGGTGTCGTGCATGTTCACTACGGTCAGATCTACGTCGTGAGCGATCCGGACGACGAGGTCCCGGAGATGGCCGAGGCGTTCGCGGGCCAGAGCGGGGGGTTGTGCGGCGCGGCGGTGCCCGGCGCGCTCTGGCTGATCACCGGACTGCACACGGGCCACGTCGGGTTCGTCGTGGAGGTCCACGACGAGGAACCTCCGCTGGACACGGAGTGGGAGGACGTGGTGGAGGTGTCCTTCCGTCCGGTGTCGGAACGCACCAGCCTGGTGGAGTGGTCGGGCGAGGACGTGGGGGACCTGGATCTCGCGCAGACCGACTACCGGGTGCGGTACTGCGCCCAGCGGATGGACGAGGGTGGGCAGCTCGACACGAGAATGGCGGAGGAGCCGGAGGTGGACCGCTACCTCCTGCAGTTCTGGCCCGCGCCGCCGCGTGCGGACCTGGTGGTCCGCCAGACCGCGCAGGACGCCGCCTACTGGCACGCCTACGCGCGCGACCTTCCGCCACCGCCCACCCCCGAGGAACGCGCCGCGGCCGAACTCCTGGCCCGCCAGGAGGAGGAGCGGGAGGCCGAGGAGCGGCGACTGGACCACGAGCGAGCGGAGTGGGGCGGTCGGCTGCCGAGCGACGCACTGCGCGCGGTCAGCGAAAACGCCCACGGTCTCCTCCGCTTCGACAGCGATCTGGTGCACGCGCTCGACGACGCAGGGGCCGAGGTCCAGCGCGCGGTGGCGTCGCTGGCCGCCCGGCGGGCCTGCGAGGCGGCCGGCCTGACCGGCCTCCCGTGGATCACCAGGGCGCTCGCCGCGGTGACGGAGAGGCGTCCCCTGCCGCCGCCGTTCGACGACCCGGACCGGATGTGGGAGACCCTGAGTTCCGATCCCCAGGTCCCGGATCGGACGGTGCGGCCGGCGGTGCCTCCGCCGTGGCTGCCGGACCGGCCGGAGATGTCTCCGGCGGTGGTGTGGACGCGGTCGGACGGCGGTCCGTGCCGCCCCGGACGCATCGCACAGCCGTATTTCGCCCTTTCCGCCGTGGTCGCCGCCGCCGACCCCGACCCACTGACGGCGGCGTTGGAGGCGGTGTGGCACGCGGTGGCCACGTACGGCGAGCACTACCCGGAGCTGCTGCGCGGGATCTGGGCGGCGTGTGCCGACAGGGGAGAGCAGGAGGCGGACGAGACGTCCCCCGGGGGTGGGCGTAGGCCGTCGGGTAGCGTGGGGCGGCGCTGAGGGACCAGGGGGGAGGGCGTCGATGGATGCTGAGGAGAGCGTGCGGCGGTACGGGCTGCGGCCCGTCGGGGCGGAGCTCGAGGAGGTCCGGGGGCTGCTGCGCGAGCACGCGGCGCGTGAGCGTGGCGGGCAGGGCGACGGGGACACCGAGCTGATGAGGCTCTGCTGCTACCAGCTGTTCCGCAACGGCGACCTCGACGACGTGCTCCTGGTCTGGAGCGCGAAGCAGGCCAGCTTCGACGCGGCCTGCTCGATCGACGCCGAGTTCCTGCTGGGGCGCGGCCTCGACGCGACCAAGGCGTACCTCACGGCCCACCCCGCACCCGCTGCGGCGGCGGCGCTGAAGAGGCTGTGCGAGCTCGAGGCCCAGGGGCAGTTCGAGGACTTCTCGGTGGCGGAGCGCTCCGCCTCCTACGACCGGTATTACGCCGACTGACGACCGGGCGGCGGATCCCGGCCCCGCCGCGGAGTCCCGGAGCCAGGCCCCATTCCCGCGGGCCGCACCACGCCCTAGACTGCGACCGCTCCAGAACCTGACGATCTTCGGGAGGGCGTGCACGATGAACCGAGTCCTGGTCAGCGCTTTAGCGGCGGTGGCGTTGGTCGCGTCCGGGGGGAGCGTGGCCACCGCTTCCGATGGCGCTCCGCCGCGCACCACGCACGGCCCGTGCCAGTACACGCAGACCCCGGACGAGCCGCCGGCGCGCCCCGTGCCGCTGCCGCCCGACCCGCGGCGCACGCCCGCTCGCGGCACGGTCGCGATGGCCGTTCCGACCAGCCAGGGTGCGCTCCCGCTGCGGCTGGACCGGGCCAAGGCGCCCTGCACGGTGCAGAGTTTCCTGCACCTGGCGCGGCACGGCTTCTACGACCGCACGGTGTGCCACCGGCTGACGGCGTACCCGACCCTGAAGGTCCTGCAGTGCGGCGACCCGACCGGTACCGGTGAGGGCGGGCCCGGGTACAAGTACAAGGACGAGCTCCCGGTGGACCTGCCGCCGGCGCCGACCGACCCGACCGGCACCCGCCGCCTCTACGGGCGCGGCCTGCTGGCGATGGCCAACGCCGGTCCGGACACGAACGGTTCGCAGTTCTTCGTGGTCTACGGCGACTCCGCGCTGCGGCCGAACTACACGGTCTTCGGCACGGTCGGTGCCGACGGCCTGAAGACGCTCGACAAGGTCGCCGCCGGCGGCATCGCGCCGACCGCCGAGGAGCCGGCACCGGTCGACGGCACGCCCGTGCTGCGCACCGAACTGCTCCGCGTCCGGCCGGCCTGCCGCCACTGACGCACTCCGCGCGGCCACGGGCCGCGCACCCGTCGTCCGGCCCCCGCCCAACGGCCCCGGGCGGGCGCCCCCGCCCCGCCGCCGGCCCCCCCCCCCGCCCCCCCCCCCCCCCCCCCCCCCCCCCCCCCCCCCCCCCCCCCC
>NZ_JBFBGK010000028.1:0-75167 GCF_040684615.1 Streptomyces sp. NPDC089919 | reverse complement strand
ACGGAGTTCGTCGTGGCCGAGCAGGGCGGCGTACGCGGGGTCCTCGGCCAGGGTCCGGGCCGCGAGCCGGTCGGCGGCGTCGGCCAGCCCGGCCGATACCCCGACCGCGGGGCAGACCCTCGGCGGCCGGGGCCCGCACACCGGCACCGGACTCACCGGCCGGCTCGTCGTCGCCCTCCCCGACGCCCTATGGACCCCTCTAGTCCGCGGCACCTACTGGACCAACCAACCCCACCTCCAAGCACTTCAAGCCTGGACCGACCAGTGGGGTGCAGGAGGACGCAGCACACCCCCACAGGCCCTGGAAGAGCGCGCCCAGCACGCCGGGCGCATCACCACGACCGGAGACGTCCTCCGCGCCGCCCTCCACCGCACCCTGCACCCGTAGCCCCCGCAACCCAGCACCAGTCTTCGCCGGCGGCGCCCGCCCGGCCACGCTCAAGGTCAAGCCCGCCCGGGCCACGAAGACCCCCGGCCTCGGAAGACGACCAGCCGCGCGCGGTCTCTACCCGCCGGAAGACGGCGGCGCAGCAGCAGCCGGCGCCGGATCTGGGGGCCGGTCGGCGCCCGCCGCCGCTGCGCCCCCGGGATCGGCCGCCAGCAGCGCCAAGGCCAGGGCAGTCGCGTCGGCCACGGACAGGGAAGCGACCGCCGCCTTGACGACCCGGGCCGCGAACTCAGCTCGCCCACGCGCATACAGGCCAGCAACCAGAACCGCCAGCTCGGCCGGCGACCGCGCCAACACCGCCTCGACGAACAAGTCCGCCGGCGAAGCCCCCGACGAACCCGAGGCCGAAGGCGGATCCGGCGGGCAGGCCGGGCCCCCGGGCGGATGCGGCACCGGAGGAGCCGGATCCGCCCGCCTGCGCGCTTCCTTGCGTCCTCGCTTGCCCACGGGCCCGGCAGCCTCGATACGGCGGGCTTCGGCGAGCTCCTCAACAGCCCGCAGCAGCGGCTCCGGGCGCACCCGGCATAGGTAGGCGAGGTGCTGCAGGACGTGCGGGCTGAGCCGGTGCGGGTGCCGCAGCGCGTCGGAGAGGGTGCTCGTGGCCATGTGCAGGTCATAGGCCAGGCGTTGCAAGGTCAAGCCGCTCGAGCGGATCAACGACCACAGCTGCTCCTGCAGACGGCCTTCGGCGCCCTGGCCTATGAACGGGGTCCGGCCCGGCCGCCGCACACCCTCAGCGGCTCTGGCCCGGTGGTACAGAAACATGACCGCGCGCAACTCCCCCGCGTGCCGGGTGGGCAAGGCGATGTAATCCAGCAGAGCCGTGACCGTCGCCTCCACGACCGGCTCCGCCAGGGCCCGGGCGCCGGAGCCTGAGCAGCGGCGGCGGGCTGGGCCAAGAGGGCGGCCACCGCCCGGTCGACGCCCACGCCCTGGCCGTGCACGGCCGTCAGGAAGCCGGCGACATCGACACCTTGCCGATCGAGACGGGTCATCTGCGCGGCCATCACCGGCCAGGCAGGAGAGGCGAGGAAGAACTGGGCGCCACAGCGCAGACGGACCGCCGTGCCCCGGCCCCGACCTGGTTCCCTACGGCCCCGCACCCGCCGCCTGGGCACGCCCCGGGCCACCGGACGATTCCACTCCCGATGAGGACAACAGTCGACGATCACCGAACTGGAGCACGGACTCCTGCCCGACGAACGCGAAGACCAGTTCCTCGGCCTGGAGCAGGCGCGGCTGGTGGGCACCGACACCCTGCTGACCACACGAGACAAAACTGAGGCCGCCATCGACGGCCAAACCCACAATGTGCGTCTACGGCCCTGCCAGCCCCTGCTCCACCCACCGCCGACGGCACACAGACACCTGGCCGATAGCACCGCTGAGCCGAACAACCACCCACACAAAGGTGCTCGGCTGGGGAAACCCAGCCGAGCACCTTTCCCGGAAACATTCTCCGCCTGATCAGCCCGTCACAATACCCCCGGGCAGGGATTCATCATTCGGCGAGGAGCGCGCTATCTACACGGCCACCCAGACCCTTCCGAAAGCGGCGGCGCACGACCTGATTCGCACCCTCCACAAGCAGACTGACGATGACGGTGATCAGCACTCTCAGCCACCAAGAGAACCCGAACAGCCTATCGCCGGCAAATCCGCAGGCAAACCCAATTCCGATGGCCAGCAACGAAGGAAGGCTCTTCGCCTCGCCGGGACGAGTCATCCCCGTACCTCACCCCCAAATCAGTGGAAGAGAATCCAGATGTCATACAGATCAAATCCAACACCGGCAGCCTTGAGCGGGTAGAGGACGTACCAGGGAAGGCCGTTGTACCAGGCCTTGAAAGCGGCATAATTCTTGGCGACGGCGGAGGCGAAGCCCTTGACCTTCTTCAGGAGCTTGAGCAGCGCATCGAGCTTGCCGTACGCCTGGGGCGCGGTGCCGTTCGCGATCGACTGGAGCTCGGCGCGCTCCGAGGCCGTGAAACGGTCGCCCTCGTACTTGAGGAGGTTCGACGCGAGCTCCCGAGCCGCCTGCTCGTGAGTCTTCGTGACGGCCACGCCACTGGACGCGGCAGGGGCCGGGGTGGGCTGACCGACCGCCTGGGCAGTCGCCGCGGCCGCACCGAAGGCGAGAGCGGCCACCACGGCCACTGCACCCGTGCGCAGAGTCTTACGGTTCACTACACTTCCTTACGCGTTACACGCAAAAAAAGGGGGAGTGGAGCGGCGCCCCGATTCGGCTCTCACACCAATGAACGGCGTGCACCTTCATTCCCCCCATGCGCTACTTTTACAATTTCACGGCTTATCCGATTTGATCGGAATCGGCCGCGACTAGAAACTACCACAGCCCTAGCGGGCGAATTCACCTCGCAGATATCAGCCCAATTAAGCGCCAATAACAGGTGAGCGCGCGTCCGAAAAACGGCTTACACAGCTGCCCGCGTCCGGGCTTTTCGCGAGGCAGGCGGTATCCGCTCCCGTGAGGGAATCACGCCAGCTGTCACATGCCGGCAAGTCCTGCTCGACTCCGAGACCACCGCACCCCGGCCGGCACCGCGGGACGCGGCGATCCTCGACGCCACGGTCGGGCCATGGCAATCGCCCGCCGCCTTCAAAGAGGGACGCCGCTGCCACCGAGCCGGGAGACCACCGCCCGAAAGCGGTGCCTTTGCCGGGCCGCACCCGGGTGACACCCCATCACGACGCAGCCGGTCTCCAGGCACTGCGGGCCCGCGGACAAGCACCGTCACGGCCTCCGTGCCCGGCTGTGAAACCCCAGCCGGGCACCTGCCTCAACTACTTGCTCTACTCACTACGGCGCCGCCACCACGCCTGGAATTCAGCGTCCAGGCAAGGCTTCGCCGTCCGTACGCCTCTCTCGATGCTTCTGCAACCGACGGCGCACCAACTGATTCACGCCCTCCGCGAGAAAACCAACAGAAATAGCGACAGCGACTCTCAGCCACCACGAGAATCCGAAAACCTTGTCGCCGGCAAGTCCGGTGACACTCGCGATTCCGACGGAGAAGAGAAAGGGGAGGTTTTTGAACTCGCCACTACGAGTCATTCTCGAACCTCACCGCTGACTCAGTTGAAGAGCGACCAGATGTCGTACAGGTTGTAGCCGACGCCGGCAGCCTGCAGCGGGCCCTTGATGTACCAGGGAAGGCCGTTGTACCAGGCCTTGAAAGCGTCGTACTTCTTGGCGACGGCGGAGGCGAAGCCCTTGACCTTCTTCAGGAGCTTGAGCAGCGCATCGAGCTTGCCGTACGCCTGGGGCGCGGTGCCGTTCGCGATCGACTGGAGCTCGGCGCGCTCCGAGGCCGTGAAACGGTCGCCCTCGTACTTGAGGAGGTTCGACGCGAGCTCCCGAGCCGCCTGCTCGTGAGTCATCGTGACGGCCACGCCACTGGACGCGGCAGGGGCCGGGGTGGGCTGACCGACCGCCTGGGCAGTCGCCGCGGCCGCACCGAAGGCGAGAGCGGCCACCAAGGCCACTGCACCCGTGCGCAGAGTCTTACGGTTCACTACACTTCCTTACGCGTTACACGCAAAAAAAGGGGGAGTGGAGCGGCGCCCCGATTCGGCTCTCACACCAATGAACGGCGTGCACCTTCATTCCCCCCATGCGCTACTTTTACAATTTCACGGCTTATCCGATTTGATCGGAATCGGCCCGCGACCAGAAACTACCACAATTCCAGCGGGCGGATTCACCTCGCAGTTGCCAGCCCAACAAAGCGCCAACAACACGTGATTGTGAATCCGGAAAACGGATTGCCCAACTGGCTGCGTCCGGGCTTTTTACGAGACGGCATCCGCTCCCGTGAGGGAATCGCGTCAACTGTCCTATGCCGGCTCCGTATCACCGGGGCGTGCAGGAGCACTCAGCAGGTCCTGCACGGCTCCAACGCCACCGCGCCCCGACGACCACAGCAGTGACCACCTGCAGAAATCTTCCGGACCGAACGGGCAACGACCCAAGCATCCCCGCACAGCTGACACCCCGCTAGAGAGCTTCAACCTATGACCCCATAAACCCAATCTATGACCACCAGACTCCGCAACCACCCCCAACACCCCTGCCACGCACCACCAACCCCGCGAGCACACCGTCCACCTCGGCACACAGCCACAGCACCCGACGCACAAGAGCGGCCGGAGAACAGGCGCGCGCACAGACCGCGGCCCGACAGCGCCCACCACGCATCCCACACCCGGGCCGCACGACCGCGAAGGCCCTGGTGCCGGAGCACCGGGGGCCGGGCCGACGACCGGGGCGGTCGAGCGGGAGCGGGCCGCCGCCGACGCCCACGGGCCGTCACCTGGCCCCGGGCCCGAGGTCCCTGGCCGGGGCCGCCTGCTGCCGGTGCGCGGCCGCGGCCGGCTCACGTCCGGCCCGGCGCGCAGCCGCGTTCACGCTCCACCCCGGAACAGGACCACCAGGCCGAAGGCGAGCCCGTTTACGCCGGTCGCCCACGCGACCGGGGCCAGGACCTCCCCCAGGCTTCCCGCCGGTGCCGTCCAAGACCCCACCAGCGCCCAGAGGGTGAACCCCACGATGACCGGCAGCGCGAGCGTCGTCGGACAGGGTCTGCAAGGTCATACCTCGGATGCTGGCTGGCCGCCCGGGCCTGGGCGGCCGCGAGGACGTACAGCAGCCGAAGGTCACCCCAACGAGTCACCCACCACCGCAGGCGCCGGTCCCGTCACCGCCACCACGACGGCGCCCACGACCAGGGTCAGCGCCACGCCTGCGGCCACCAGCCCCGCCACAACGCGACGCCGACGGCCGGCACCGCCAACCGCGCCGCACGAGGCCAGCACGACCACCGCCGCCCGCCCGCCAGCAGTTCGGCAACCACGGCGCCGGCGGTCCTTCACCAAGGTGCCGGCGGTGCTGGCCGCAACGTCGGCGGTGGTCCGGTCCCGGACCACCGGGACCCCGCACACCACCACGTCGCCGACGACGCAGGGTCACCGGGTGCCAGGTCCCGGCCCGTCAAGAACCGCAGCACCACCATGTCCCCCGGCGGCCGAACCCGGCCGGCCGGCGGACCGGTCCTTCGCCCGCTGCTGCACTACGGCACCCACCACCGGGGCCCCGACCATCAACACAGCCGCGCCGGCCTTCACCGGCTCCTCGGCCGCCCACGCCCACAACTCCCCGTACACCCCACCGCCCTCCCACAAGGAGACAGACCCGTCCTCACAGAGAGCAACGAAGAGGGACGGCAGCAGAAACCCCCGGACGGCGAGGCATACGGGCGACAGCAACAGCCGATGCCGCCAGAACCGTTGACACCCCGCCTAAATCGAAGATCCTTTTCAGGCTGCCACCGCTCCAGCGACCACCACGGCGGCGGGTTGGGCCAGGAGGGCGGCAACAGCCCGGTCGACACCGACGCTTGTCGCTGCCGCTGCCCGACGCCCAGTAGACCTCGTCGTGGCCCACCTCGTTGGAGCGGCGCTCGCACCGGAAGCGGGCCATGCGGATCCGGTACTAGTTGATCGCCGCGTCCACCCCCTCCTCCGCCTGCGCCACCGCGGCGGCGCGCTCGGCACGGCTACCGACCACGACGACCTCCTCGCTGCCGGTCAGCGCGCCGGACTCCAGGTCGTCCAGGGACAGGACCGCGACCTCGGGACGGGCCAGGACCTCCTGGGCCGCCGACGGCAGCCACGCCCCGAGCGCCTTGTCGTCCACGCCCTGTTCCAGGCCCCGGCCCGTCACCAGGTCGGGGAAGAGCCCGGCGGAGGCCCGGGAGCCGGGTTCCTGGAAGATCCGCCCGAACTCCTGGACCGCCCCCACTCCGAGCAGCGCGTCCAGCTGCTCGGTCAGGCGCAGCTCCAGGTCGGTGAGCTCCAAGCCCTGCTCGGCCCGCGCGCAGGCGCGCAGGATCGTGCCCACCAGCACGCTCGCCTCCCGTCCCAACGGCGCCAGCGCCTCGCTTCGGCCGCCGGCCAGCTGCTCGCGCAGCATCGCCGAGCGTTCCTTCGCCGGCACCAGTCGGTCCTTCGACATCGAACCCCCACGGTCACGCTCCAGCGCAACCGGACGGTCACGCCCCGTCATGATCATCGAGGTGGGCGCGGCGGCACAAGTGTGGGAACCGTCCGTTCCAGCGGCCCGAACCGGCCATCGGGACGCGGCCTCTACGTGACGCGGGAGGAGAAGGCCGGTAGCGGGGCCTGGCTTTGTTCACGGGAACGAGCAGCGAATGTTCGCCGCTGCGGGAGGCACTTGGTCCCGTGTGGAATCGAACGGCGGGCATCAGGGCCGTGCCCGTGATCGTTCGACGATCACGGGCACGGTTCAAGGGCGGCTGGTCCGGCACCGGCGGAAGAGCAGGCGTTTGCCGGCTGGCGCCGTGAAGTCCGCGGTGGGGTCAGAGGTTGATGTTGCGGTAGGCGCTGAGTGCGGTCTTGATGCGGGCGGCCTGGCCGGGGGTGAACTCGGTGGCGCAGGTGTCGATGCCGGTGTCCATGTAGTTGTGGATGGGGTCCAGCTCGCCGCCGGGGCAGCTGTCGCGGCCTTCCGGGCAGCCGTTCGAGCCGATCGCCTCGGGCGCCGTGTCGTCGACGTAGTCTCCCGGGTTCGAGCAGCCGCCCTGGAAGGTGTTGAACAGGCCCAGCCAGTGGCCGGTCATGCGGACGGCGGTCTTGCCCAGGTTGCGGTCCTTCACGTTTCCGCCGGGGAGGGTTCCGTAGTGCACGACGATGCCGTCGCGCTTCGGGGCCGCCTTGTAGTCCCAGGGGAAGGTCGCGTGGCCGAGCAGGTTCCGGTCGTGGCCGTCAGGGGCTCCCACGGTGTAGATGTTCAGGGCGTCCGCGCCGCCGCGCCGCAATTCCTTCATGATGGCCTCCCTGTTGGACCACGGTGTCGCGTCGTTGAACACGCCCGAGTTCGTCATCCGGGTGATGCTGGCCAGTCGGAACTGCACGTTCGTGGGGCTGTATGCCTGGTTGAGGACGGCGACCTGGGCGAAGACCTGCTGGTCAGAGAGGTTGCCGCCCTCGGGGGTGGAGTCCTTGGAGACCACGTGCACGTACACCGGGATGGGTGTGCCGGCGCGGCGGGCCGTCACGGGGGCGGCGGCACCCGCCCGCCTGCTCGCCTCGACCCGGGCCGCGGTCGCCGGTGGGACGAGGTTCGCCGAAGAGGCGGTCGCGGGCCGCTCCGGGACCACGCACCCCGCGCCGTACGTTGCGGCCACAGCCGTCGGGGTGATGGCCGACGCTGCCGTCGCCACCACGAAGGCCACCGCCGCACGCGCTACTCGCCCACCACGGATTTCAGACATACGAGACTCCTCACGCACCACGACCAAGGTCCGCTCGAAGCCTGACGGCCCCGGACTTCCCGGCCGGCGATCATGACGTGCGGCTCCACTCGATCAGCCGGAGAGTTCACCCGTAGAGACCTGCCACCAATCGAACAGACCCCACCCGCAGTGCTTCCCGAAATGGTGAACATTCGCTGCTCGTTCCCGTGAACAAAGCCAGTCCTGCATGGCGGCGTGCATGGGCGTCTGCATGGGGGCATGCATGGGGTGGTGCATGGACCGACGTAGTGACGTGCGCAATGAACTTCGTGAACAAGTGAAAGTGCGCGGCGGACCCGCTCCGGGCCGGTGCCGTGCGGGTCCTGGGCAGGAAGCGCAGCGGCCTCGTACTCGCGCCCCGGGAACGCGCCCGAGGACCCTAGAAGAGCCCCGCTGCGCCCCGTACGGCTGCCGCCACCTCCGTACCCTCCGGGCGGTCCGCCAGGGCCGCCAGACGGGCCGTCACGCCCTCGGTGTGCTCCGGGGCCCCGTTGTCCGCGAGCGGGTGCCGGCGCCCCGTGGCCGGGCGCCAGCCTTGCCCTTCGAGCCATGTGAGGGCCGGCACCGCAGCGTCCTCGGCCAGGACGACCGCGGCGGCCAGGGTGCCGTCGTCCGTCGCGGTCACCATCACGTCCTGGTCCAGGGCGAGGCCGGCCTTCGTGAGCGCGTCCGCGACCCCACGGACGTACGGGCGCAGCGCGCGGGCAGCCAGCTCGGTGCGGGCAGCCTCGAGGACGGTCCGGCGCACCGCGGCCGGGACCCCGAGCTCGGCCGCGACGTCCCCGGGCGCCCAGTGCGGGTCGGCGGTGAGGCGGTCGGCGACCAGGGCGGCGCGGGTGCGCTTCAAGTGGGCGGTGGCGGTGGTGTGCGCGACGGCCAGGCGCTCGGCCACCTCCCGCGCCGTCACCGCCGGCGATGCGGCCAGCAGCTCGGCGACACGGGCGGAGAGTTCGTCACGGGGCACCATGTCACCGGCGCCCTTCGGCCGGCCCACCGGAAGCAACGGGACGCCCCGGCCCTGCACGTAGGCGTCCAGGACACAGCGCGGCCAGTGCTCCACCCCGCCCACCGTGCGGGACGTGCCCTTCAGGCGATCGCCGCGGCGGTACTTGTCCCAGCTCACCGGCTCCACCCCCACATGCTCGGCGGCCTCCTGGCGGTCGAGCAGGTCCTCAGGCCCACCGGCCGGCGGCAGGTCCGGCACAGGCTTGCCGTCCAGGTGCGCGCGGACCTGGACCGCGTCCCACAGCAGCACCCGGGCCCCCGGCGAACTCACCGGCGGCGGGAAGCCGGCGGCCTGGTACGGGCGCACCGTCCGAAACGAACTCCACCGCGCGCCCATCGCTGCCGCGACGTCCTTGCGGGTCCACACCCGGTCCTCGCACCCTGCCCGGATCACGCCGACCACCGCCGTTCCTCGCACGCGCCCGCGGCCTGCCGCCGCGGTCCACGGGGGCACGTCCCGCCCCAGCAGGAAAACGCTATCCGACTCCCGACGACACCCGGCCCGCTCCGGTGACCGGCCCGATATGCTCGCCGCGTTGGCTCCTTCAACCGGGCACCAGCCCGGGTGCGGTGTGTCCTTCGCTCGCCGGCGCCCTTGCCACACGCCCCCATCACCGGGGACGAAAATGGGCGCCGGCTCCTTCATGTCCGGCGCCCCCCACCGCGCCTTCCCCGCAGGCCAGACGGCCTGCGACGCATAGCGGAACGCCTAGTACAACGTGAGTCATGCCGTCGTGCACGACGCCTAGCACGTGACTAGCGCCTGGCGTAGCGGAACAGCTGAGGTGACGGGGGATAGGGCGTGAGCGAGGCCGGGCCCGGTCCGTGGTGGACCGGGCCCGGCCGAAGGCGGGGCGGGGGGTCAGCGTCCGCTGTTGTACAGGGCGAGGAAGGGGGTCAGGCGGGGACGCTCGACATCATCGTCGGTGATCCCGAGGTCGGTCACGTTGCCGTAGTGGCGCCCGTCGATGTCCACACCCGGGTCGGGGCGGCGGGGGGTGGCTGCGGTGTTGTGCGCCATGCGGGACAGGTCGCTCCACCTGGTTTCGAGGTCGGTGCCGAAGTTGCCGATGTGAGCCGGATTACCCGGGTAGTTCCGGTCGCCGCCGGCGTAGATGGACTGGGCGATGCGGCGCTGGATCCAGCCGCAGCGGGCGGCCTCGGCGGTGGCGCCGATGATGTAGGCCATGGCCCGGTTCGTCGTCTGGGAGTTGCGGCTCTCCGGCGTGGTGTTGGTGAGGTTCTGCACCTGCTGGTACATCATCCTCCGGTCGTAGGGCTGGTTCCCCCGCCACTCCGGGGGAGCCGACATCTGCTGGTAGCTGCCGTCACCGGTGATCTGGTTGAACAGAGGGGCGGTCGCCAGGCCGAGGCCGCGACGAAGCTCCTCCGGCAGGTGGTTGGTGTACGCGGCCGCGGCCTGGTTGGGGCGGGGGACGATGCGGTAGTGCTGGCCGTGGGCGGAGAAGCCCAGGAAGTAGAGGTTGTCGACGTTGAAGTACAGCGCGAGGTGCGCGTGGTTGCCGTCCGCCTCGTGGGTCCAGACCAGGACCCGGATGATCCGGTTGCTGTTGGTCCGGGTCGGGGTGTCCATGTACCCCGGGCTGTTGCTGACACCTGCCATCTGGTGGCCGGCGGCATTGCGCAGCGCGTTCACCATGGCGATGTAGTCGTTGGCGCTGTCGTCCGCCTGGGAGGTCCTGTCCGGGTAATCGTAGGCGTACAGGTGCCAGTCGATGGTGGTGAACCGCTGGTTCGCGGGGACCTCTGCGTGGGCCTTCGGTGCGGCGGCCCCGAAGAGCACGCTGCACGCCGACATCAGGGCGAGCAGCAGTACCGAAAGCTGCCTTCCGGTTCGGCGCGTGATGGATGTCGGATGCAGGTGCATCGGGTGGTTCTCCTGGTAGTTCTTCCGCGCGGGTGTGGGGCGCGCGGCGAAGACCCCCGTGAACGCCTGCCGCTGCGTCGGGGCAGGGGTGTTCTGGTGGGGACGGACGGCTCTGGGCGGGGAGACGGTGCTCCCGCCCCGGGGACCGGGCGTCATCTCCCCGGAGGGAGGGGGCGCGCGGCCGGGGCGGGCTCTCCCGGACTGGTCCGGGGTCTTCCTGCTCAGGTCTCGATCCAAGCCGGACAGGCGAGCCAGAACCATGCAATGTCGCCCGCAAAAGCACGTACCGCACACTTTTGCGGGTCGGGTTCGCGGTCCGTGGACACGGCGGGGCTGAAGGTACCTCAGGAGGCACCTTCACCCGCTGAACGTACCGCCGGGGGTACGCCCCCGAGGACAAAAGGGCCGGTGCGCGGGTACCGCCGGCTCTCCCGGAGCGCCTTGGCCCGGCGGTGCGGCGGCGGGGGTGGTGGTGGACGCCGCCCGGGTGCCACTCCATCACCGGCGACGCCGCGGTCCCGTGCTCCGGGCACCAGGACACCGGCACCACCCCGCCACACCCGCGCACGGCACCGGCACTCCGGGCCCGGTGCGGCGTCCGGGACGCCGTGGCGGACCACGCCGCCGCCCGAGCCGACTGCAGCACCGCGCCGGCCGGCCGGCCGGCCAGGGTCAGGTACTGCCAGCCGGAGGCGGTGGTGAACCGGCCGGCGATCCGGGCCGGCCCCGCCGGGGACCGCGAGCGGTGCGCGGCCGGGGACGGTCAGGGAGTGCACCGCGGCGCCCGTCGCCCTGGCCGTGAACGTGGTGACCGCTTCCGCGTCGGCGTCGGCGAACCAGGCCGACACCCGGTCCTCGCCTCCCGCGGCCTCGGCCGTCTCCAGGCGCGGTTCATCGAGGCGGAACCGGCGCGTACCCCGGGCCCCGGCCGCCCGGACCAGGGTCCCGGTCGGCTCGGCCGCGAGGACCGCGATCTTGTCGTGGGCCAGCAGCCAGGCCACGACCGCGGCCGTCTCGAACCGCGGGGAGACGTCCGTCCCGCCCACCGCCGGCGGGAAACCCGCGTGCCGGCGGCGCCAGGACACGACCGCCGCCCGCCCCACCCCGACGATCCGGGCCACCCCTGCCAGGAACAGCGTGCGCGGCTCCCCCACCGGGGTCAGGCCGGCGAGCGGGGAACGGCGGCCAGGGCCGGTGAACGCGACCGCGCGCCAGTCGACCGACGGCACCGTCATCACGGCCTGTGGCCTTCATGGCTGTGGTCCCGCCGAAGGCGGGGCCAGAGCGTTTCAGTGACGGTGCGGCGAAGGCGATGTCGCGGTGACGGGGCGCCCGGTGAAGGGCCCTGGGGACGGCCTTGCTGTCAGTGGTGGGCAGGGCCGTTGGGGCCGGAGATGGCGCCGAGCTGGGACAGGCCGTCGAGGATGTCGGTGCACGTCCAGTACTCGGTGAACCGGCCGTCGCGGACGCGCAGGATGTCGTTGCCGCTGAAGGAGATCTTCGTGCCGATGGGGGCGGTGGCCTGGGGGATCCCGCCGGTGTAGGTGGCGCGCATGGTCCATCGGGCGGAGACGAGGTCGCCGTCGACGATCGGGCCGAGGTCGACGCTTATGGTGATGTCACCGAAGGCGGCCATGGTCTGCTCGATCTCGGGCAGCAGGCGCGCAGGGCCGGTGACGGCCTCGGAGTCGCTGCCGTCAGGGCGGGCCTGGTGGACGACGAAGCCGGGGTCGAGGATCTCCTCGGCGTGGCTGAAGTCGCCGCGCCACAGCTCGCTCCAGCGGTCGTAGAGGGCGCGGAGCTGTGCGGGGGTGTGGGTGGTCATAGGTTCTCCCAGAAGATCGTGCTACAAAAGATCTGCACCACACATTGTCTGCGCGGCGCAGATATAAGTAGGACACGAGGGTGATTTCATGTCAAACCGAACCCGCGGTGAGCTGGTCATGGCGGTCACCGCGACGGCCCGGCGCCACCATGCCGCCTACACCCTGTTCAACCAGGCCATGGCCGAACACCTCGGCCTGCACCCCACCGACCTGCAGTGCGTCAGCCTCCTCGCGCTGGAACCAGACCCCCGCACCACCGGCGAGATCGCGGAGCTGACCGGACTCACCTCCGGATCGGCCACACGCCTCGTCGACCGCCTCGAAAAGGCCGGCCTTGCCGAGCGCCACACCGACCCCCACGACCGGCGCAAGATGCTCGTCACCCTCACCCGCGGCCGCACCCCCGAGATCGAAGCCGCCTGGGACACCCCCGGCAAAGCCTTCGACCAGGCACTGGAGGACTTCACCGACGACGAGCTCACCGTGATCGAGCGCTACCTGCGCCGCACCACCGACGTCGGCACCGAACAGACCGCACGCCTCCGCACCGGCTGACCGCCGCCCCCCGTACCCCGGCGCCCCGACGACATCAGGGCGACCACCGGGGCTTCCTGCCCCACCGGCCGACGCGGGGCTTGCCACCACAGATGATCCGCCGGGTCATCATGGTGTTATCCACCCCTTCTGTGCGGGTGTACGCGAGCGCCCGATCCACCCCTGCGGAAGAAGGGGACGGGGCCGCCACCGGGCGGTGACGGCCCCAAACACACGCTCCCGACGGGCGGGCTGCGGCTCTACCGCCGCAGCCGGCTCCAGTCGGCGAAAGCAACCGCGAGCAGCCACTGCCCGGGGCTGAACCCGGCCTGCACCGCCTCACCCCAGCCGGGTGCGACGTGGGCCAGCCAGGTCACCAGCACCGAACTGAGCAATGCGGCGGCCACAAGTAACCGCGCCGCCCAGACGCCAGCGTCGGGCTGCGGGTGCGGGCACGAGCAGGACGGGTCCACAACAGGTTCGAACACGGGACATCCCCCAAGGTGGGTCGCAGACGAACCGCCTGAATCGGGGTGCTCCCCGGGCGGTGACCGAACTCTGCGACAGCACAGGGTTAGCCCCGCAACCCCCACAAAACCCCAGCTCAGAGACCATGATGGAGGTGCGCGGCACGCGCTACACCATCAACCCCTTAGCCCCGCAAGCCCCCTTCACCAAGACCTCGATCTCCTCCCGGGGCCCGGCCTCCACACGCCGAAGGGCCCGCATTCCGACGACCGGAATGCGGGCCCTGTTCGAACGTGGCAGAGCTGCGGCTACGGAGCCGGGGTGAACTCCACCTCCGTGCCGCCGCAGCCGGCCGCGATGTCCAGCAGCCGGTCCCGCTCCAGCTCGTCGACCGCCAGGCCCCAGCGGAGCTTCGTTGCGGTCCACTCCGCGCCGTACCGGCACAAGGCGTCCGCAGCCGGCGGCAGCCACTGCGCCGGGTCCTGATCCGCCTTGCTCCGGTTCGAGCGGGCGGTGACCGCCACCAGCGAGGAGAGCTGACCGAGGTCGTTGGCGTAGGCCTCCCGCCGCGCCGCCGTCCACGCCGAGGCGCCGGAGTCCCAGGCCTCGGCGAGGGGCACCATGTGGTCGATGTCCAGGGCGCCGGCCGGGGTCACCGTCTGCTCGTCGTAGTACGACCACCACGACCCGCCCGTCAGCGTGCACCCCGGGCCGACCACCGGCGGCTCCACCGCCTCCGCGATCAGCACCTCGGCGCGGGACCGGTTCGACCTGGTGGCCGGGATGTTCGTGATCGGGGCGGTGCCGACCGGGAGCTCCGACCCCTACGGCGTCCGCAGGGCCGCCATCGGCCTGCTCAACGTCCTGCGGAGCGTGCCGCCGCTGGCCGGCGTCCGGGTCGGCGACGGGCTGCGCGCGGCCGCCGAGCGCTATGCCGCCCAAGGCGTCGACGTGCCCGCCGAGCGCCTCGCCGAGGCCGCCTCCCTGATCGCCCGCCGCTACGAGCAGCAGCTCACGGACGAGGGCCACGCCCACCGCCTGGTCCAGGCCGTCCTGGTGTGGGCCGACCGCCCCGCACACGGCGACCGCACCATCGCCGTGCTGGAGCGCCACGTCGGCACCGAGGCGTTCGACGCGCTGACCGCCGCGCTCCAGCGGGTGGTCCGCATCCTGCCCGCCGCCCCGGACGGCGCCGCCGCCCCGCCGGCGGGATCCCTGCCGAGCGCCCCCGCGGAGCTGCGACTGGCCGAGGCCACCGAGGAGGTCCGCCGGGCGCTCGACGGCCGCGAGGACGACCTCGCGGCGCTGATCGAGGCCTCCGCACCCCTGGTCGCGGCGATCGACGCCTTCTTTGAGGACGTCCTGGTGATGGATCCGGACCCCGCGGTCCGCGCGGCACGACTGGCCCTGCTGGACGGCGTGGCCCGGCTGGCCCGCCCGATGCTGGACTGGAGCGCCCTGTAGAGCCCGGCGCGCCGACCGGGTGAGGCGCAGGGGGCTGCCCCCCGCCCTCACTCGTTCGGCCCGCCGAGGCGGCGGGCGGGCCGCAGGCCCCCGAGCATCGGGCGGGTGGGACCCGACCGACCGGAGGAGCCTCCATGCCCCTGCACGAGACCAACCGTGAGGAGGCCGAGGGCCCCTTCGCCGACATCTACGCCACCCCGGTCAGCCGCGAGGCCCTGCCGAAGTTCCGGATGCTCGCCGTCATCTTTAGGTGCTTCTTATCCATGCTGGTGGGCATACGTACGCGCCTTCGCGCCTTCCTCCACACCGGGGCCACCGTCCCGACGGCAACGTGGTCGCGGCCGCCCGCCGCCGGATCGAGGTGCGGCGCGGTGATGTTTGCCGCAGCGGCTGGTGAACAGACGATCGTCACGACCAATCCGGTACGACGACGAGGAAGTCCCCATGGCGGGCACCGAAAAGGCCAAGGCGCAGGCGGGGCAGGCCAAGGAAGACGCCGAGGACCACCTGCGCCACCCCTAAGCAACGCCCAACCCATCCAGGGCTGCTGCGCCCGCCGTGCCCCGTCCCACTCCCCCCGGGCCGGGGCACGGCCACGCCCGGCACCAGAGGACAGGGGAACCTGCGCGTGCACGCCCAGCGTTGCCAGCAGTCGGCAGGCAGCGTCCTCGTCCAAGCCGCATGCGGCAGCGAGCGAGGCGACGTCCCGGGTGAAGGCCGACCACCTCAGGGCCAGGTCGGCGGCGCCGCGGGCGCCGGCTGCGGCCCGCCGCTGCAACGCCGAGAACGACAACCGGTCGGCCTCCGTGTCCCACACGACCAGTTCGCCATCGAGGACCAGGCCGTCAGGCAGCTGCTCGGCAGCGCCCACGAGGTCTGGCCACCGGTCCTGCACCAGCAAGCCGCGCCGCGTCTGCACCAGCACCCGGCTACCGGTGCCGCCCCCGGTGAACACGAGCGCCCGGTGACCGTCGAGCGTGTGCTCATACGCCACCGCGCCGCCCGTCGGCAGCACCTCGGCGGCCTTCGCGAGCATCGGCTCCACCGGCGGCCTGAGCACCACGACACCTTTCCCGGGGACCGGCCCGCTCCACCGCTCTCGCCGCCCCGCCCCCGGCCACCCCGTGGGCGGACCCGCTCGGCCACCGGCCACGGTTGCCGGCCGGGATCCGGGGCAGACGGGCTTACGGAGGCCCCCAGGACCGCCTCGCCCCGCGGCCCCGCCCTCCCCCGTCACTCCGCATCCCTGACGCACCGCCCCGCCGCCGCGTACCCGTGGCCCGTGGACCCTATTGGGAGGCGAGGCACGGCATGAGCGACATCAGCGCAGCCACGTGGACCACCCACGTGCACGGCGAGCGCACCGAGCTGCCCACCACCATCGACGGCATCCGCGCCACCCTCCCCGAAAACCAGCGCCCGGCCTTCAACGCGGAGATCGGCGCCACCCCGGCCGACGAGTTGATGACCTCAGGCTTCCGCGCCCAGCCGCTTCCGGCGCGGAATTTTCCGGCGGTCGCTAGTGTCGGCCCATGCCCAGTCCTGGAGACGTGCCGCCGGCGATCCTGAACCGGTTGCGGTCGATCTGCCGACAGTTGCCCGAGTCGTACGAGGAACCAGCCTGGATCGGCGTGCGCTGGCGGATTCGTACGCGGACGTTCGCCCATGTCTACACGCCGGACGTGGATCGCTACCCGGTCTACGCCTCGTATGCGACCGCAGATCAGGAACTGGTCGTGATGACTTTTCGGGTACCCGTCGACGACCTGCTCGGCCTGACCGCCGGTGGGTTCCCGTTCCTCCGTGCCGACTGGGGCCCTAACGTCGTCGCCACCGTTCTCGGTGACCACACCGACTGGACCGAACTTGCGGAACTGATCACCGACAGCTACCGCGAGAGGGCCCCCAAGTACCTCGCCGCGCAGGTCCCCCTCCCGCCGCCGATCAACTGACCGCCGGTGGGCCTCACCTCCCCCCACAAGGACCGAATCCGCCAGAAGCAGCCGCCCAGCCTTCGCTCCCGGGGGCCCTCGGGGACCGGGGCGCCGGGAGGGCCGGTCAGCGAGCGGAGGGCGGCGCCGACCAGACGGCCCGCGAGTTCGGCGGAGGGGCCCTGCTGCCGCTGGTGTTCTGCGCCAGGCCGGTCTCCAGCCGGGTGCGCAGGCCGTGCTCGCCCTCGGGACCGCGGGCCAGGCCGGCCATGCGGGCCGACGGCCGTGGAACTACTTCTCCTCGTCGTCGCCATAACGCCTCTGGAAATCGTCTACCGCAACCCCCACGGTCCCCGAACCGTCCAGCACGCTGTCCCCATCGCTCATCACTCCTCTCGGCAAAGGCTGCGCCACCCGCTCCTTCTCCTGCTCGGCGTCCTGCTGCGCACCTGTGGCCTTCTGCGTACCCGCCACCGACCTCACCTCCACCTCGACCAATCCCCCCACACCATCCACTCTCCCCCACCCCCACACCCACCGCCC
The DNA here is from genome assembly GCF_040684615.1 of Streptomyces sp. NPDC089919. NCBI lineage: Bacteria > Bacillati > Actinomycetota > Actinomycetes > Kitasatosporales > Streptomycetaceae > Streptomyces > Streptomyces sp. NPDC089919. The sequence goes on along the minus strand of NZ_JBFBGK010000028.1, from coordinate 57,726 downwards.
GACCAGAGCCGCACCTCGACCGGCCCTCTGCCGCGCAGCTCGAAGCGCTCGCCGCCCTCGGAGTCCAGTGGGCGCAGCCGAGCTGAACACTCCCGGTAGGGGGCCGGCCCGGCGACCGGCGACTACCAGCCACTCAACATGATCTCCAGCTCTCCTGTGAACGGGTTGGTGCTGAACGCGTAGAACACCTCGCGGCCGCGCGGGGGCGTTCGCTGGTTCTTGCCCGGCGGACGGCGATACACCGCGGGAAGATCATTCGCTGGGCGCGAACACGGATACACCGGCGGGCGGGACGCGATGGGATGCCCCTACCGGAGACGCCCCCGGCGCTGCCCCTCGTTCGGAGGTGCATCCGGGTGCCTGCGGCATGGGCCAAACCCTGGGTTCCCCGGGACGGCCCCCCTTCCAGAGAGGTTGATCAGTGAGTTCTCCCGCAGGTAAGTACGATCTGCTGTCCGACCCCACCGACAAGGCGTGGAACGAGTTCCTCATCGCGGTCGGGGTGACCGATGCCCTCCGCGACGCGTGGGCGATGATCAAGCCGACCACCGAGATCACCGTCACCGACGGCAAGTGGTCTCTGAAGAACCTCTCCGAGCTGAAAAACTGGGAGAGCGTCTTCTCCATCGGGGAGAAGGTCCCCACCCGACTCGAAGCCGACGAGATGGACGGCACCGGCGGGACCTCGGTCTTCACCCAGCCCGCCGAGAACAAGCTGGTGGAGACCTTCACCATCGGCGGCAAGGACGGCACGATCACCCGGACGTTCAGCGCCGACGGGATGACCACCACCTTCTCCTTCCAGGGCAAGACCGCCGTACGCAAGTACAAGCGCACCGCCTGACCTGCCAACCCATCGCCCCCGACGGTTCTCCCTCCGAGGCGGAGCCGTCGGGCACAAGCACTCACCTGGCCGCAACAACCACGTATCCGCGCCCGAAGGCCCCTAGCGGGACCACGCTGCGCCCCGTATGCTCGGCGCCTTCCGGGCGGTCCCCCAGGCCCGCCAGACAGGCCGTCAGACCGGCTGCAGCATCCAGGCCCGGGGCCGGCGCCAGGTGATACCGACGGCCGGCGATGGACGCCAGCCCCGCCCGGCCCGCCACACGAGGGCCGGCACCTTAACCGGGTGAACATCGCGGATTCCTGACCCGCACATGCCCATCAGCGGCTAAGGTCCGTATCCGCAAGATCACCTGAGTCAAGGAGTCCCCGATACCTGACCAGCCCGACGACACCGTTGCCGCCGAGAGCCAAGAAGTCAGCTTCAACAGCCTCTCGCTCGACCTCGGCCAGGAGTTCGCGATCGGCGGGGGTGAGGTGTCCGACGAGGACAGCTAGCCCGAGACAGCCCCAGGCGCCGGCGCCCAGGACAACCGCGGACGCCAAGACGCCGTCGTGATCACCACGGCGTCCTGCACCGGAGCGAGGCCGGCCTCCACGAGGACATCCGCTGCCGCTTGGACGCGGGCGCGGGCCGCACGGGAGGCCAACTCGGTGCGCTCGGCCTCAAGGCCGGTCCGCCGCCCAGCCGGGCGGGAGGGGCCCGTATGCGGGCGCCGGGCGACGGCGTACGAGCCAGCCCACCGAACCGCAGCCACCGCCCTCCGGCCCGGTCACCCGACGGGCAGCACAGCAGCGAGTTCGGCTCCGGTCCGTCAGCCCGTGAACTCGCCCGCCAGCGCGGCCGCTCCCGACGCCGCCCACTCCTGGCGCCCCACCCAGAAGTCCGCGAAGGAATCCTCGTCCGCGGCAAGCTGGGAGCCGCCGATCCACGACGCGCAGGCCGGCTCCGGCAGCACCTCGACCCTGACCAGCAGGTCCGTGAGCGCGCCTGCCTCGGCCGCCAGACGGGGCGCCAAGCCCGACATCTGGGCAAGCCCACCACCCAGCCGGACAGCGCCGGCCAGCGCGGCGCGCACCGGGGCGTCGACGACGGTCAGCGCCTGGTGGACCAGCTCGTGCAGTCCCGGCTCCGCCAGGCCCAGGCGGTCGGGGGCGAAGAGGGCTTCGGGGACGTCGAAAAGCTCCGAGCCCAGGGGGAGGAGCTGCGCGTCGGGCAGCTCGTAGGACGCGGAGACCGCGCCCGCCTCGGCCTTCTGCATCTCGGCGGTCAGGTCTTCGGCGACGTAGCAGAGCCTTTCCCTGATGTCCCGCACGACCTCCAACTCGGCACCCGTCCTCAAGCTGTGCCCCGCCTGCATGAGCCGGTCGCTCAGATACCCGGTCAGGTCCCGGCCGCCGAAGCCGGCGTGCCGGGTGCCGGGCAGCAGCCGCCCGTCGTGCACCGCGGACACGCTCACCACCCCGTCACCCAGGTCCACCACCACACCGGTGCGCACCCCCGCCGAACGCAGCGCCAGGACCGGCGCGGGCACGAACGCAGCCGCCCGCACACCCAACTCCTCGAACAGGACCCGCGCCGTGCGCTCCCGCTCCTCGGGTGAGGCGAACGGCGACTCGGCCACCAACACCCGGCAGTCAGCCGGAACGAACCGCAGCTCACGCTCCACGGTGTGACCCCACACCCGGGCCGCCGCCTCCCAGTCCTCCACACCACCTCGCGGCACCGGCCGGCCGAGCGCCAGCACACCACGCTTCGCCGCCGCCTCGTCGCCGACGTAGAAATCCCTCTGCCCCACGCCCGCCTGGGCGACCCTGGGCACACCCACCACGTTCGGGAAGACCGCGCCCGGCTCGTCCTTCCCAGCCACCCCCGCCTTCACCCAACCCGAACCGAAATCAACCACAACCGTGCCAGTCATCACGCCTCCACACTCCCGGCAGAGACAGACCCCCAGCCCCGCGAAGCCACCCCCGCCACCACAGACAAGATCAACAGACAAGATCAACAGACACACTACGCAAAGTAATCGGCAAGCCACAATCTGCGATCAGGCTTCCGGCCTCCTGAGGTCGGAACTTGCCAGGCCTCAGGCGCCGACGCTGATCCCCCATCAGGAAGGAGACGATGCCGAGATGCCGCGACGCGGGCACGTCGAGGAACTCCCCGGGCGGGGATGGAGCACGTACCAGGGTGTGGCCGGCGCCCACGCGATGCGCCGGAGAGGGCACCCCGAACGGAGGCCCGGCACCGGTGACCGGAAGCACGCCGCGGCGTTGAGCAGGCCATGACCTCTCTCCCCCTCCACACAATGCGGCGCAGGTATCTGGCGCTGGCCGCTGTCCTGGTGCTCGCGCTGCTGCCCTCCACCGGCCTGGCCGGGCAACCGCAGCACGCCAGCGCCGCGCAGCGGGCCGTCTTCGCGTCCTTCACCCAGCCCCTGCCTGGCATGACGGTGAAAGCCGGAGCCCCTTTCATGGTGATCTGGAACGGAGGCACCGCCGCCGAGCGGGTGCTGAACCTGATGCAGGGCGATCCAGGCGCCCTGCAGGTCGTCCAGAACATCAGCATGACCGTCGACGGGGCTTCCGGCCAGTACGCGTGGAACGTCCCCGTGGACCTGCCCGCGGGCAAGTACGCCCTCGCCCTGGGACAGGCACCCACCGTCATCTACACCGGCCTCTTCGACGTCACCGGCCACGACACCCAGCAGACCGTGAACAACGCCAAGACCCCCTCCCAGCGCTGACCCCGTACATGCCGGCCACGGCCACCACGAGGACGAACACGGCCAACCGCCCCAGGCGAGCGCAGCCGGCTTCCATGCCGGCGTCCAGGCCCTCGCCCAGTGGGTGGAGCAGGAAGAAACGGGCGTAAGCCTGCCGAGGCGCGGGGCGAGGAGCTTGCCGGCGGGGTGGGGCACCGTACCGGGGTGTGGCTGGCGTCCGTGGGTGGCGGCAGAGAGCGCACCCACGGACGCCGAGGGCCCGGCAGCGGGACGCGGGGCCGGGGCTTCGGAGGGAGGGGTCAGTCGCAGGTGTTGACCAGGGTGCGCAGGGCGTTCTTCTCGGCTTGGGTGATCGTCAGGCTGTAGGCGGCTTTGACGTCGATCCAGGCCCGGCCGTACTCGCACCAGCTGTCGCGGTTCGGCGGCGCCCACTGGTCAGGGCTCTTGGTGCCCTTGTCCCGGTGGGTCCGGGCCGAGACCGCGTACAGCTGCGGGTGGTCCAGGTCGTTGGCGAACTGCTTGCGCTGCCCTTGGCTCCAGTGGCTGGCGCCGCTGATCCAGGCGTTGAACAGCGGCACCATGTGGTCGATGTCGATCCCGCTGGCCTGCGGGACCTCCGCGCCGTCATAGAGGCTGTACCAGGAGCCGGCCACGGGACGGCAGTCGGAATCGGCCTCCACACCCCTGCCGTCGCGCGCGAGGACCGTCTCGCGGGTGTCGCAGCCACCCCCCTGGTTCGCCCAGTGCGGGAACTGCGACCGGCCGTACCCGGCGGCCGACTCAGGCTCGGCCACGACGAGGTGATCATCGAGAACGCGCAGCGCCTCGTCGGCAGGCAGTGGGTCGGGCGGAAGACGGTGGAAACCCACCGCCCCCTGGGCGGAGGACGACGTGGCAGGGAGGAGGACCGTAGCCACGCCGAGCACGATCGCGGCCGAGCGGTACCACCCGCGAGAAGTGATCATGCCCAGACGGATACCGGCTCCCCTCCCCAGCACCGCGCAACCTCACCCGACCGAGGCCGTTTCATGAAGCCGTACCGCAGCCCGTACCGGAAGACGCGACGTCGGTCGACGGCCCCCACAGCGCCCGCACGCTCCGCACTCACCGACACCGCATCCGGGAGCGCGGCCCGGGGCGGGCAGCGGGAACGTCCGACGGCATACCGGTGGGTGCCACATCTTTCCCTGGTCGTCGCTCGTTGCGGTGGTGTCGAGATCGGCTTGAGAGCAGGGAGCCACAGTGCCGTCCCCCGCCGTACCGTCCCCGCCGCCCGCCCTGCTGGCCGCACGGGTACGGGACCCCTACCCCTACTTCGCGTGGCTGCGGCAGCACGCGCCCGTTCATCCCGAGCGCCGGCCCGGTCGGCCCGCCGTCTGGCAGGTCTCACGGTACGCGGACGTGCGGGCCCTGCTGACGGACGCCCGGCTGAGCAAAGACCCCGACCGAGTGCCCGGCTACGTCGCGGGGCCCGCCGGGTTGAACCGGCACCTGGTCCACGCCGACCCTCCCGACCACACACGGCTGCGGACCCTGGTCAACACGGCGTTCATCCCCCGGCGCATCGCCGGGTTGGAACCGCTCATCACGCAGACCGCCACGCATCTGCTGGACCGGCTCGAGCGCCGCTCCCACGTCGACGTGATCGCGGACTTCGCAGCTCCCCTGACCTTCCGGATGATCTGCGCGATCCTCGGCGTCCCCCAGGAACTGGACGACGCCAGGACCAGGGACACCCTGATGGCCACCATCGCCCCAGATCCCGGCGCCGACCCGGCCAGGGTGGACGACGCCCTGCACGCGCTGCTGGACGTACTGATCCGGGACAAGCGCGCCGGCTCCCCGATCGGGGGCAGCGACCTGCTGGGCGCCCTCGTGCAGGCGAGCGACGAGAGCGGGGCGATGAGCGAGGAGGAACTGCGCTCCACCGCCTACCTCCTGCTGCTGGTGGGACACGACACCACCATGAACCTCATCGGGAACGGCACCCTCGCCCTGCTCCACCACCCCGGCCAGGCCGCCCGGCTCACCGCGCCCGAACCCGACCCGCGCCTGGTCGCCACCGCCGTCGAGGAGCTCCTGCGCTACGACTCGCCGGTACGCGACGCCACCTTCCGCTGCGCGGCAGAAACGATCACGCTCCACGGGCGGCGGATCGAGGCGGGCGACATCGTCAGCCTACTGATCGGCTCCGCCAACCGCGACGGCACCGCCTTCCCCGACCCGGACCGGCTCGAGCTGACCCGCACGCCCAACGACCACCTCGCCTTCGGCTACGGACCCCATTTCTGCATCGGCGCCGCCCTCGCCCGCCTCGAAGGCAGCCTCGCCCTCCCCCTGCTGCTCCAGCGCCTGGGCCCCATCTCCCTGGCCAAGCCGGCCGACGAACTGCCCTGGCGTCCGACCAGGGTGATGCGCGGACTGGCCGCACTGCCCGTGGTCCGCACCTGACCTCCCCCAGCCGAGCCCCCCCGTTCGTCCGCAGGATCCGCCCACCCCACCAGGAGTCCCCGATGGACAGCCACGACCCCGTCCGGACCGCCGAGCCCCGCCCCGGCGTCCTCCTCGTCACCCTCAACAGGCCCCACGTCCGCAACGCCATCGACCGGGCACTGGCCCATGCGATGGACACCGCCCTGACCAGGCTCGAGGAAGACCCCTGTCTGGACGTCGGCATCCTCACCGGGGCGGGCGGCCACTTCTGCTCCGGCATGGACCTCAAGGCCTTCCCCGCCGAAGGCGTACCGCTCGTCGCCGACCGTGGCCTGGCCGGCCTGACCCGCGCCCGCGGACGCAAGCCCCTCATCGCCGCCGTCGAGGGAGCAGCCGTGGCCGGCGGCTTCGAACTCGCCCTCGCCTGCGACCTGATCACCGCCGCCGACACCGCCTTCTTCGCCCTGCCCGAAGTCGCCCGCGGACTGATCGCCGCCGAAGGCGGCGCCATCCGCCTACCCGGCCGCATCCCCTACCACGTGGCCATGGAGATGCTCCTGACCGCGGCCCCGCTCACCGCGCCAGACGCGGCACGGTACGGACTCGTCAACCACCTCACTCCCCAAGGCGAGGCCCTCGAAGCAGCCCTCACCCTGGCCGAGCGCATCCAGACCCACTCACGCGACGCCGTCCACATCACCAAGCAGATCGTCCAGGACACCCGCGGCCTCGACGACCACACCGCCTACACCGTCCAAAACCCCCTCAGCACCCCCGTCTTCACCACCACCAACGCCACCGAGGGCGCCACCGCGTTCACCGAGAAACGACCACCGGCCTGGCACCGATGAGAGAGACCCGACACCACCGGGCTCCGGGCTCCGGACCGCCAGCCCGCCGCAACCAACCACCAGACGGCCTCCCTGGAGCACCTCCCGGGGCCACCCACCCTCCACCGCCCGAGCACCGGTACACGGACACGGCCTCAACTGCAGCTCGGCGACCAAGCCAACCTCCCACCCGCACGGGGCCCACCACCACGAGAGGCACCTCAAAGGCACCTCAGGCGACTGATCCGTTTCGGTTCACCCGAGAACGCATCGAGGACTCCACCACCCCACGACACGGGCTCGCTGTCCGCCGCGACGAGCCGCAGCTCTGAGGCGGTCATGGCCACCTCCTCCCCCAGGTCGTCCCGCTCCACCACGACCTTGTCGTTCTTGGCCAGCAGCTCCAGGACGAACGGCGCAGGGTCCCGACACGCCGGAGACGGGGGTCATCCGCGATCGGGTCCGGGCGGGGTTATCGTGACCGGCGCCGAGCCGAGGAGGTGCCGTGGAGCGTACCGGTGACGCGCACCAGCCCGAGCACCTACCGCCGGCGCGAACCCTGTGGCCCGGATGGACGGGCCGGGCCGGGCTCGGGCGGCGCCAGGTACTGGGCACCGCGGCCGCGCTAGCCCTCGGCGGGGGTGCCCGTTCCGAAGCCGGGGCTAGCGCCGCCGCACCTGCGCGGTACGCCCCCGGACCCTGTCACGACGTCCGTGCGGAGAACCGGCTGCCCGGCGCACCTGGCTGGCGGATCACTACCCCTGGCAGGGCCCGCGCGCTGGAGGGCTTCGCCGAACAGTGCTCGGTGCCGGCCGGGGGGACGGTCGGATTGCGCGTGTCCACGACCGCGCCCCGCTTCACCGTGTCGGCGTTCCGGATCGGCTGGTACGGGGGCGCGGGGGCCCGCCTGGTGTGGCGTTCGCAAGAGCTGCCCGGGCTGCTCCAGCCGCCGGCGCGGACCGACCCGGAGACCCGGGCGGCGCGTGCGGACTGGGTGCGGACAGCCGAGGTGTGCACGGCGGGCTGGCCGGAGGGCTGCTACCTGCTCCGGCTGGACGCGGTGGGCGCGCGCGAGCCCGCGCAGCGGTACGTTCCGCTGACCGTGCGGTCGGTCTCGACCGCGGGACGGTCGGTGTTCGTCAACGCAGTCGGCACCTGGCACGCGTACAACCGCTGGGGAGACGCGGACCTCTACCAGGGCCCCGACGGCGAGAACGCCTCGCGATCGCTCGCCGTGAGCTTCGACCGGCCGTACCGCAGCGCGCACGGCGCCGGGCAGTTCCCCCGCTACGAGGAGCCCCTGCTGCGGCTGGCCGAGCGGATCGGACTGCCGCTGGCGTACGCGACCGGTCCCAACCTGGCGCGCGAACCGGAACTGCTGCGCGGAGCGCGGGCGGTGCTCTCCCCCGGGCACGACGAGTACTGGAGCCCCGAGCAGCGCCGGCACGTGGCCGCGGCCCGCGACCGCGGCACGAACCTCGCCGTCTTCGGGGCCAACTGCTGCTACCGACGCGTCCGCTTCGAGGGCTCTGCCGTCGGCCCGGACCGGCTGATGGTCTGCCACAAGCAGGACTATGTCCGCGACCCCGGCTTCCGGCAGGGCCAGCCGCCGACGCACGAGTTCCGCCGCACACCGATGCCCGAGCCCGAGAGCGCACTGCTGGGAGTCCTCTACGACGGCTACCCGGTGGACGCCCCGTACGTGGTGGCCCGGCCCGACCACTGGCTCCTGGCGCGCACCGGCGCGGTCGCCGGGGAATCCTTCGCGCACCTGGTGGGCGTGGAGTACGACCGGATCGACCTGCGGTACCCCACTCCTCGGCCGGTCGAGATCCTGGCGCACTCCCCCGTGATCTGCAAAGGCCGGGCGAGCACCGCCAACACCGTGTACGCCTCACTGCCCGCGGGCGCCGGACTCTTCGCCACAGGCACCATGCGATGGGTGGAGGCCCTCGACGCCCAGGGCCCGGCCGGCGGGAAGGAGCGACACGGACTGGACGGACGCGCCGGGGCATTCACCCGGATCGTGACGGAGAACGTCCTACGGGCCTTCGCCGCCGGCCCCGCCGGGCACACCCGACCCGCCGTGGACAACGTGGCCCACTACTACAACTGATCCGCAACCACGACCCGGACCGGCGAAGACACCCACCCCACGGCCGCCACAACGACCACCAGCCCTCATGAACCACCTCACCAGCAAGCATCGTCGGCAAGGCCCGGACACACCTCGGCCACCGGGCACCACGCCCCGTCGCGGCCCCCTCCGCCCCGCACACGGCACCCCCAGCGACTTGGCCACGCACTCAGCCGCCCCAACTCCTCAAGGAGAGGGTCAGGCGTAGGGGCTATCGAAGATCACGAAGAACGCCAGCCAGGCCGCGGCCAAACCGCCGGCGATGCCGCGCCGGTCGCCGCGCGGCGCTGCAACCCCTCGAACGACAACCGGCCCTGCTCAGCGTCCCAGACCAGCAGCTCGCCGTCCAGGACCAGGACCTCGGGCAGCTGCCCGACAGAGGCCACCAGGTCCAGCCATAGCTCCTAGACCAGCGAACCGCGGCGGGTCTGGAGCAGCACCGGGGCGCCGGAGTGGTCAGGGGTGCACAGGAGGGTCTGGTGGCGGCAACTCCCGGCCGCTGCACCGACGTCAGCGTGTATGTGCGCTCGGCGCGCCGGCCCGGCGGCCGGCCAGCGCCTCGCAGCGGATGCCCCCGGCGGGGTGCCACTCCAACGCCGGCGCCGCCGCGGTGCCGTGCTCCGGGCACCAGTCCACCAGCACCACCCCACCGCACCCGCGCACGCGGCACCGGCGCTCCGAGCCAGGAGCGGCGTAGGGGACGCCGTGGCGGACCACGCCGCCGCCCGAGCCGGCTGCAGCACCGCGCGGGCCGGCCGGCCACGCCAAGGTCAGGTACTGCCACCCGGAGGCGGTGGCGAACCGGTCCGCGATCCGCACGCCGCCCGGGACCGCGAGCGCTGTACGGCCGGGGACGGCCAGGGAGCGCACCGCGGCGCCCGTCGCCCTGGCCGTGAACGTGGTGACCTCCTCGACGTCGGCGTCGGTGAACCAGGCCGCCACCCGGTCCTCGCCCGCAGCGTCCGCGGCCGTCTCCAAGTGCGGTTCATCAGAGTCGCGCACACCGCGAGGGTCAACGCCGCAGTCTCGCCCTCGTCGCGTAGAACGTCGTTCAACACAGAGCTTCCAAGGTGTCCCGGAACGCGGCGTGCGGGCCTATCTGCAACGATCAAGCAAGTGGTGGCGTGACAGAGGAGCACAGGTGACAGGTGAGCGGGTGCTGATTGTGCGGGAAGGCATGCCTGCCAACGCCGAGGAGACGAATCTGGGAGCGCTGGGACTACGGGAGCGTCAGGACCTTCAGCAGTGGATCCTCAAGGACCCTTCGTTGCTGGAGGACGGCCTGTTGATCATCACGGAGGAGTACGACCAGTGGTCCGCGCCAGCTGGTACCCCTGTCCGTGACCGGCTCGACCTGTTGGCACTGGATGAGGGGGGCCGCCTCGTCGTCATCGAGCTGAAGCGGGCCAAGGCATCCACCGAGGCCCACCTGCAGGCCATCAACTACGCGGCGATGGTTTCCCGCGTCACCGAGGATGATCTCGCCCGCATGTATGCACGATTCTTGAGCCGGCGGGGCGAGAGTGTCAGCGGTGAGGATGCTCTCCAGCGGCTCGAACAGCACTGCGACGGCGAACTGGATCCGCTGTTGCTGAAACAGCCGAGGATCATGTTGGTCGCGGGGGCGTTCCCCACGCAGGTGACGGCTGCCGCGGTCTGGCTCAATGACATGGGTGTCGATCTCAAGCTGGTCCAGTTCCGGGTGTGGCGCGCCGAGCAGCCCGCCCCGGACCAGCCGGCTTCGGCGGTGCTGACGCTGTCGACGCTGTACCCGGTCCCAGGGCTGGAGGATTTCACCATCCGGCCAGCCCGAGCAGAGAAGGCAGAGGCAGCGCATCGTGCATCGCAGCGCAGCATGGGGCCCCGCGCTGTCCACAAGATCATCGACAACGGCCTGATTCCCGTCGACACGCCCCTCACGTTCCGCCCGTACGGCGGAAACGGTCTTGTGCCTGAAGGGGCCCTGAAAGCCTGGCTTGACGAGGACCCAAAACGCGGCCGGGCCGTGTGGGTCGAGGACCGCAACGAGCCTCTGAAGTGGGAGTTCGAGCCGGGTCAGTACTCCCCAACGAGCCTGGCGAAGGAGATCTTTGAACGGGTCTCTGGGGTGCGCCCCGGGAACCTCAACGGGCCACGGTTCTGGATTGACGAAGAGGGACGTGACCTCGTGGAAATCGCCGGAAGCCAGGCCGACGGCGGATAGAGGCCCGCCGTCACCAGAGGATCAGCACGGGCACGGAGAGCCTGGTTACCTCTGGGTTTGGGGTCCACAGCAGCCGCAAAGGGGCAGACTGCCTCAGAAGTCGACAGGGTGGACCCGCAGCTGTGCCTGCCACTCGGCTGATTCGCCGCGGCAGGTGCCCGACAGCACGCGGGCCGACGAGGTGATGCTGAGCACGCGGGCCGGCGGCATGCTGCTGAGCACCTTCGCCGGCCCGGTGCTTGTCCTCACCTTCCGGACGCGACGCGGCCCGCCCCGGCTCGGGACCGGGACTGGCCGCGTCAATGGGAGGTCAGGCGCAGAACGGGATGTCGCCGAGGTTCTTGGCGTAGCGGGCGGCGATCCAGCCGCGTCCGTCTGCGAGCCGGTACCAGAGGTTGTTGTCGCCGACCTGCTCGCCCTTGACCTTGCAGGTGAGCGGGACGACCGTGCCAGGCTTGAGCTCGCCGACGGTCTTGTTGGTGCGGTGCGGGCCGGAGTGGATCGGCAGCGGCCCGTGGGAGATGACCTTCGCCTTGTGGTGATGGTGGCCGCACGATTGGCACGACCCGGCGTCGCCCTTCTCGCCGCGCGCGCCAGGCTCACCCTTCTCGCCGCGCGGGCCTGCGGGCCCCTGGGCGCCGTCCTCGCCGCGCTCCCCGCGCTCGCCTCGGGCTCCGGGCGTTCCCGGTTCGCCCTTGGCACCAGCTGGGCCCGTGGCACCCGGTTCGCCCTTCGCACCGGCCGGGCCCGTAGCACCTGGTCCCATGTCGCCCTGCTCGCCCCGCAGGCCGGGCTGCCCCTGCTCGCCCTTGGGTCCGACCGGGCCCTGCACCCCGGCTGGGCCCTCGGGCCCAGCATCGCCCCGATCGCCTCGGTCACCCTTCACGCCGGGGTCGCCCTGCTCGCCCTTGGCCCCGGGCTGACCGGCGGGACCGGCCGGGCCCGTCACGCCCTGCTCGCCGTCGTCGCCCTTGGCTCCAGCAGGGCCTCGTGTCCCGGCCGCGCCCTGCGGCCCGGCGGGACCCTGCGGACCGGCGGGACCCTGCGGACCGGCGGGACCCTGTGGTCCGGCGGGGCCATCCGCGCCCTTCTCGCCGCGCTGGCCCTGCGGGCCGACCCGGCCGCTCTCGCCCTGCTCGCCCTTGGCTCCGGGCTGACCGGCGGGCCCGGACGGGCCGTCGTCACCACGAGGCCCGGCAATGCCCTGCGGACCTGCCGCGCCCTGCTCACCACGCGGTCCCGCAGGACCGGCCGCACCCTCGCTGCCGGTATCGCCCTTGGGGCCCTGCGTGCCAGCGGGTCCCTGGGCGCCGGTCTCACCGCGTGCTCCGGCCGCACCCGGGTCACCCTTGGCGCCCGGCGTGCCTGTCGCGCCGGTTGCACCGCGTTCGCCCTGGGGTCCCCGAACTCCGGCCTCACCCTGAGCCCCAGGTACGCCCGTCTCGCCCTTCGGCCCCTGGGCCCCGACCTCGCCCTGTACTCCGCGGGCTCCGGCCGGACCGGTGTCGCCCTTGGCACCCGGAGTCCCGGCCACACCGGTCTCGCCCCGGTCGCCCTTGGGCCCGGCGGCGCCTGTCGCGCCGGTCGCGCCGCGTTCGCCCTGCGGGCCTTGGGCTCCCTGAACGCCGGTCTCGCCGCGCTCGCCCCGGGGTCCCGGCACGCCAGCGGTGCCGGTCTCACCCTTCAGGCCTTGGGCGCCGTTCTGACCGGCGGGGCCCTGTGCTCCGGCGGCACCGGCGGGGCCGGTGTCTCCCTTGGCACCGGCGGGACCCGGTTCTCCTCGGTCGCCCTTGGTTCCGGCCGGGCCGGTAGCTCCGGCCGTGCCCGGGTCACCCTTGGCGCCCTGCGCGCCGACGGGGCCAGTCGCTCCGGTGTCTCCCTTGGCACCGGCGGGACCAGTTGCACCCTGAGCGCCTGCCTGGCCCGGGTCGCCCTTGAGGCCTTGGGGACCGGCAGGACCGGCCGGGCCCTGCGCTCCGGTAGCACCAGCAGGACCGGTGTCTCCCTTGGCACCAGCGGGACCCTGCTCTCCTCGGTCGCCCCTGGTTCCGGCCGGGCCGGTAGCTCCGGCCGCACCGGGGTCACCCTTGGCGCCCTGCGCGCCGACAGGGCCGGTCGCTCCGGCGTCTCCCTTGGCACCGGCGGGACCAGTCGCACCCTGAGCGCCTGCCTGGCCCGGGTCACCCTTCAGGCCCTGGGCACCGGCCGGGCCGGTGGCTCCGGCTGCTCCGGGGTCACCCTTGTCGCCCTTGGTGCCATTCGCCCCGGCAGCACCGGTAGCCCCGGTGTCGCCCTTGTCTCCCTTGGGGCCGGTGACTGGCGCAACCGGGGTGTTCACCGCGAACAGCGCAGGAGAGGCCGGGTACCCGGTCTCCACGACCCACCGGCCACCCTCCAGCGTCGTCGCCGCAGGCGCGTCCGCGTCCACACGCACCACCACCGACAACCGCGTCCGCGAGTTCTCCGGGAAGAACCGTCCCCCATCGCCAGCCGGGGGAATGCACGTCAGCAGCCGATCCCCGTTCGAGGCGGTACACGCAATCGTCCCCGGCCCGTCGTTGAAGTAGTAGCGGGCCTCCGCGAACGTCGTGCTCTGCGGTGCGGTGATCCGGAACGCCGCGATGTTCGCGACACCCGGCCCATTCGCCGCCACGATCGTGGCCCGCCCCGTCGCACCGGGCGCGATCGTCGGCACGTACGGCTGGGAGAACGTCACCGAAGCCGGGTCGGCGAACGCCGGGAGCGGGGCCAGCAGCGTGCCAGTCGCGAGCGCGGCGACCATCGCGGCAAGCAGGTGTCTACGGGACATCAGGGGGTTCCTCTTCCGGGCAGGGCAGAGCCGCCAACGGGCAGTGACGGTGATCCGATGATCAACACGGCAGGCGCTTCTACCGTGCCGCCACGCCCCGCGCCACCAGGACATGAGCCACACAGCCCAGCCATGGCCATCAGCACGACGCCGGCCGAGGTGCTGGACGTCACCCGGACAGCTACGCAGCAGGAAACCCGCCGCGGGTGACCGGGAGCACCTGCGCCGGCCACCGTGCTCCACGACACCTCGAGAGCGCCGACACGCCCGAACGGGCCAACACAGTGTCGGCGGCCGGGCCCGGCGTAGCGTCGAGGGTGCCCTTCAGCGCATGAACGGGTGCCCGGGGCGGTGGCGTTGCCTCGTCCGCCCCGGGCGCGCACACCCCCTCACCACCGTGGATGCGCCAGATTCAAAGAGCGCCATCAACGCTCGAAGCGCTCCCGGACGCGGGGCAGGGACAGGTCGTAGGCCAGGGAACTCCCGGAGAACCAGACCGGCCGCAACCCGGCATCCGCGCGGTCGCCGGGGAGCGCGACCGCGTACCCGAGCAGGATGCCGGCCTCGTCGCAGCGCTCGCGCACGCGAAGGCCCGCATCCCGCAGCCGGTCGAGGAAATCGGCGTCGTCCCGGGCGAGGGCGGCCGCGGCGCGCACGGTGCGCTGCAGGGACTGCCGGGCGGTCTCCAGCAGGCCGCGCCGGTCCGCCTTCGCCAACTCCCCCGTCGACGGGCGGCGCACCGCGGTGCGGTCCTGCGGCGACATCGGGGTCAAACCCCAGCGGGCCTCGAAGCCGCGGGCGGCGGCGTGCATCGCCAAGATGTCCCCGCGCAGGCGGGGCTGGCGGCCGTCCGCCCGGGCCAGGGTCGCGACCAGGTGGATGTGGTCGGGTGCGTGGCGCACCGCGATCCACCGGCAGGCCTGCTCATCCCCTGCCGGGGCGATGCCCGCAGCATCCACCATCGCCGCCGCCACCTCGCCCCACTCCGCGTCCGACAGGACCCGGTCGCCGGCATGGTTGCGTACCGAGACGTGCCACACGTGCAGGGGCGGGCGCACGCCGCGCAAGGCCTCCACGGGTGCGTCCAAGAGGTCCGCCAACTCCCCCAGGCCGATCCACTCCGGCCGCCGGACCGGGCACGGCACATCCGGGTCCCAGGCCGTGATCAGGTGGGGTCGGTGTGCTCGTCGCGCTTGCCCGGACCGAAGAGGTACTCCAGCAACGTGTACATGTCGTCGCCCGTGTCGGGCTTCTTCGGCATCACGTCCGGGCCCGCCGCTCCCGCATCACCGCCACCGTCGCTACGTCCACCCGCACCACCGCCGCACGCGCGCCGGCCAAGACCTCCCCCAGCCCCGCACCGGCCGCGCCGTCGCCGCCCTCCGCACCAGATGCGCCGGCCTCGCCGGCCGCGCCCAGAGCATCCAGACGGACCGCGATCTCCCGCAGGCCCGCCCGCGCCGTGACGAGCTCACGCAGGACGTCGGCCCGGGCCGCGGAGACCGGCACCAGCACCTGCTGCGCGACCGCCATCACCTGCTGCCCCACCCACCCCGCCGCCGACATGCCCTCACACCCGGCGGCCGCGCGGACGACCGCCAACTCGGCCGGTGTGAAGGCCACGCTCACCCGCTCCGACCGCCGCTCCCCCGTCTCCCGCTCACGTCGGCGGCCACCCTCACCAGCCATCACCCCACCACCCCGTCTCGACCACGCCAGGACACCGGAAAACGGCCCCCAGACCCGGAACCGCCACAAGATCAGTTAGTGCGTAATGTTCCATTCCGCACTAACTGGCTGCCAATTTCTAATGCCTGGAAAATCCTCCCAGCCCACCACACCCACCCACCCCGAAACCGCCCCACCAGCAGCCCACAACCACCCCAACCAGCGACCCCACCAAGAAAACCAACCCCCACACCACCACCCCACCCCCACACCACACCCACCAACCACAACCCCACCCACCACCCCCCGCACCACCAACCCCCACCCCCACACCACCCCACACGAAGCGACGACCACCCCACGCTTGAAGCTCGGCCCCCGGCGTGAGGAGAAAGTCCAGCGGTGCCGGCGGCCGGTCGCTACCCTTCCGGATCACCAGCGTCGCGGCGGAAGCGACGTGCGCATCACGCCGGGGGTCACCATGGCGATCACCTTCGCCGTCTCCGAGATCATGCTCATCGGAGGCATGAAACTGACGCCGCCACAGAACGGGATGACGCTGTTCATCGGCCCCAACAACAGCGGCAAATCGCTCTTCCTACGCGAGCTCGCCCAGCAGCTTGCCAACCCCGCCGTGCCCAACAGCAAGTGGATCCAGCACGTCATCTCAAAGCCCTCAGGAAGCAGCGACGCGCTTCTGGAATGGCTGCGCGACCGCGGCTACCGCACGTGGCGGCCGTCTACCTCATCTGCCGATGCCTACCGCGCCCCTGACGGCTCAACGATCCGTCAGGACGCCGTGCGGCAGATGTGGTCCACCAACCCAGCGCCCCTCATGTCCTTCCTGTGCGACGCGCAATGGACCGACAGTCGTCTGGCTGTCAGGGATGAGGACTCTCTATGGGACTTCGCCCAGCCACCTCTGTCGACGCTGCAGTACCTCTACGAGGACAGGGCTGCCGAGCGGGCGCTCTCCGACCTCGTCGAGAATGCCTTCGGTGAAGGTGTCTGCGTGGACCGTTACGACACCATGGTCAGGCTGCGGGTCGGCCGGCCAGACGTACCCGACGTCCTTCCCGGTGCAGCTCACGAAGTCATCTCCGCGTACCGCGAACGCCCTGTCATCTCGACGCAGGGAGACGGGTACCGGAGCTTCGTCCAGGTCTTGCTCAACGCCACGGTGCGGCCGACACCCATCGTGATCATCGATGAACCGGAAGCATTCCTTCACCCACCCCAGGCTCGTCTCCTCGGCCGACTACTCGCGGGTATGGAAGGTCAGGTGCAGCTGTTCGTAGCTACCCACAGCGCCGACTTTCTGGCGGGCGTCTTGGAGGCTCGGGAGCGTAGACCTCTCTCCATCGTCCGGCTGGACCGGGCATCGGGCACACCGCGGGCCCGAGAGCTCGCCACCGAGGCCGTCCAAGCCCTGGTGAACACACCTCTGCTGCGGTACTCGAACCTGGCCTCCGGCCTCTTCTACGACCAGGTCGTCCTGTGCGAGGCCGCCGGGGACTGCCAGTTCTACGCAGCTACCTTCGACATCACCGCGGCGCGCGCCCACGAGAACACGTTGTTCCTCCACACCAGCGGGCTGTCAGCGCTGACGCCAACGGCACAAGCCTTGCGGAACTGCGGGATCCACACGGCGGTGATCGCCGACTTCGACATCATGCGGACGTACGGCGAGCTGGGAAGGGCGTTCAAGCGCCTTGGAGGGTTCGCGGATCCACTCCTGAGCGACGTCCAGGCGGTCAACGCCTTCGCGAAGGGAACGCGGGTGGTTCCCACTCTCGACGGATTCCTGACGCAGGTAAAGGAGGCGTTCGAGGGCCACAGCGGTGATGACGCACTCGTGGGCCCCATGGCCGAGGGCCTGATGAAGTCCTTGAAGGGGGTCACGGGCTGGGAGGCCCTCAAGGGGACCGGCCTCAGCGGCCTCCAGGGCCAACCTCATGTCGCCGCGCAACGGGTCCTGGACTCAGCGGCCGACCTGGGCCTGTTCATCGTGCCCTGTGGCGAGCTGGAGTCCTGGGTACGTCAGGTACCCAAGGCGAAGAAGTCCGTCTGGTTGCAGAAGGTCTTCGATAAGGGGTGGTACCAGAAGCCGACGCCGGAGCTGCAAGCCTTCTGCGCGTCGATCCGGGCGTTCTTCGAGAACGGGGTCGCCGACTACGACCGTGCGGCGGCGCAGGCTCTCCTCGTCGCATCCGAGCTGCGGGAGTCCGAAGCCGCTGTCACGAACGCCAGCGAACAGCCACTGAGGGAGGTACGCGTCATCCGGGCCACCGCCCTCTACGAGGGCCAGCGCATACCTGGATCCCTGTGGGCTGAGGGTGCAGGGCCTATCGGTACCAACATCGCGCCGGGCGGCACGTTCACCGTGGAGCTGGGGAAGATGGTCTGGGTCGAGCACGAAGGCTTCTTTCCGCGCGAAGCGACCGAGGCGACGCTCCTCGTCCACTTCCAGGACGCTGCGGGCCTGTGGTGGGAACGCGACGGCCAGGCGCTGCCGACCAGGCTGATCAACGGCCCCTCCGAGCCGGACCCCCGCCCGGAGTAGTCGGCCGCCGAGGTGCGGGGCACAGGCGCGCCTGCCTGTGCCCCGCAGCACCTCGAGGACCGTCAACTGCGCGCTCCCCGTGCAGGCCGGCCGGGGGACTTGTGCCACGCGAAAGCGGTAGGCCACCAATGACGGCCGATTGCCCCGCAGACACCGCCGCGCCTCGCCGGCGCACCTCGGTTCCACAGGCAGCCCATCCGGGCGTCCCGTACCCACGCGTCGCGCTGCGCTATCCTGCGCGAGCAGCCGACGAAACGACCGGCTGGTGGTTTGCGGCGCTGCCCGGACAGCCCCGACGCCCCCAAGGGTGCGATACCCAGTCGTTCAGCACTCGCCGTCCGCTCAGGTCCGATGCTCTGGCAACGGTCACTTCGTCCGGCTGTGGTCCGGGACGCGCCGCAACGGAGCACCATGCCCTACAGCCATGACAAAGCCGCCCTCGCTGAGTGCGAGGAGCTTCTCGCGATCCCCGCGAACTACCTCCGCCGGATGCGACGGCGCAACGGCAGGATCTGTCTGGACGCCGGCGCCCTTGGCCAACAGCAACTGCAAGCGCTCCTGTTCGACTGCTTCTTCAGTCGCGGGTCGGAACATCCGTTCGATCTTCGCGGTGCGCGGACGTTCCCCGACCTTCTGGCCTACGTCGGCTGGGTGGCTCCCCAACCCGACCGACTGGTTCTTCGAGTCAGGGCAGCCGCCCGTGTGTGCAGCTACCTCCTGCCCTACATCAGAACGTTTCAGGACGGCTCATTCGAGGTGTCCGGTATTCCTGGCCTCCGCCTTGAGCGAGTGACGAGCAAGGGGTTGTTGCTCCACCACCTGCCCACTCACGGAAGGATCGAGCTTCGCGAGAGGACCGGCGAACCCTCTCACCAGCACATGCGGGACGCGCTGGAGGGCGAAGCGCAGGGGAATACCAGCCTTGGGGTGCCCGATGTGAACCCCATGCAGGCCTGGACCAAGGCCTCCTTGACGCAGGGGGAATCGGTGATGGCCCATCACTGGGCGCCCACCGCCACCACCGCCCTGCGCAGTGCTCTACTCGTCCGCGCCAACCTGCTGTGGTCCTCTCCCCGCCACCGCGCCCACCTCACGCCGGCTCGCCGAAGCAACGCCGACCGATGCCTGCGATGGGCCACCGGCCTCACGGTTACCGAATTGGGCAGCTTGCTCACCAACAGCGCGGTGAGAATCCCGGAGGCCCGCTTCAGCGCACCCACCAGCGTTGCCGGTATTGGTCTGATTCAGCTCGACGGCGGCATTCTCGAGCTCCAGGGGCAAACAGTGCCATAGCCGAACCGACCGATCCGGCACCTGCCCCGGGGGAAGCCGGATGTCCCTTCCGAGACTTCCAACCGCCAGCCGGGATTTGAGGCAAGGCCCCGGGAGGGAGCGAATTCAGTGTGGCTGGCCTGCCAGGTCGACGATCATGAGGTCACTCAGTCGGAGCGTGTACCTGATCTTCGTGTCCGCGCTGCCTCCCCAGTGCTGGGTGACGACCACGCTCGCCCGGCCGTCCCGGCGGCCGGTGAGGCGCACCGCCCAGGACCGCGGCCTGTCCTGGGCCTGGTAGACCGGGTCGGCCCAGTTCGCCTGCGACCAGGTCTCGAGGCGGCGGATCAGACTCGGTGTCAGGTAGGAGCGCGCCCGGCGGGAGCGGGGGCCGTTGGCGCTCCACCAAGTGGTGCTGTAGGCCACCAGGAAGGCCTCCACACGATCGCGTGGACCGGTGGCCCGCTGCGCCAGCGGGCCTTGCGCGACGGTCGGCGCGGCCGGGGCCCCCGATCCGGCGAGCAGCACCGCCGCGGCCGCCGTCACGGCCGGGACCCAGAGGCGAGCGGCCTGCTTCCATCGCGTGTAGATCATGGTCGGACAACGATCCGGCCTGGCTCCGGACACCCTGAGCGGCCGACGCACGACCGTTGCAGGCGCGTTTCAGCGGTGAATCGGGCCGCCCGGACGGGTGACTTGCAGCCCGGGCGGCTGCCCGGACGTTTCTGTGAGCCGTACACCAGCCTCTGTGATCAAGAACTTGCTGGTGCGCGCCTTGCCCGCCTTCGCCCTCGCCGTCCTGCCAGCCGTCGTGGCCCCGGCCGCCTATGCCGTCCCGTCCGGCCAGCGGGCCGCCGCGCCCGTTGCCGGTGGTCCGGCAGGGGTTCGTGCGCCGTTGCCGTTGGTGGAGGCGATCGACCGGCTGCCCGTTGCGCGCGAGCACCGGGAGGGCTACCAGCGCACCCTCTACAAGCACTGGAACCGCGGCCTGAACCCGAGCGACGGCTGCGACACCCGCAAGGAAGTCATCCTGGCCGAAGCCGTCGAAGCGCCGCAGGTGGCAGCCGGGTGCAAGCTGACCGGCGGGACCTGGCGCAGCGCCTACGACGACACGGTGGTCACCGACGCGGCGCGACTGGATGTCGATCATTTCGTCCCGTTGGCCGAGGTCTACGACTCCGAGCCCGCCCCGTGGACGGCTGCACGGCGGGAGGCGTACGCGAACGACCAGGACTCCCCTGACACCCTCATCGCCGTCTCCGCCGCCTCGAACCGGTCCAAGGCCGACAAGGACCCCGCCGAGTGGATGCCGCCGAACGCCGCCTACCGGTGCACCTACGCGGCAACGTGGGTGGGCACCAAGCTCCGCTGGGACCTGGCCGTCGACACCGCAGAGCACCAGGCGCTCATGGAACTGGCCGCCCAGTGCCCGGTGACCACGGTGGTCTACGAGCCGGCCCCGGCCGTGTAGCGGGAGCAACCCCGAGCCCCGGGTTCGTGAGAGAGGCCGGGGCTCGGATGGCATCCGCTTCGCCGCTCCGATGGACGGCACGCCTTCGACCTCGCCCTCGCGAGGCCCACCGGCCCCGACATCGCGCGGGACAGCACGTTCACCGTGGAGCGGGGGGAGGACGGTCGGGGACGAGCACGAAGGGTTCCTTCCACATGAAGCGACCGAGCGGACGCTCACGGTCCACTTCCAGGACGCCGCTGGTCTGTGGTGGGAAAACGAGCCGGATCCACGCCCCGAGTGGCTGGCCGCGGGGTACGGGGGGCGTTCGCCCTGCCAGTACTTCCACCCGGTCTCCGCCGTGCCACCGACGCTCAGCGGGACCCGCCGGACGTTGGCGACCTGACGGAATCGAGCCAGCGGTGCACGCTGGCCGGTACGGAGCGAGTGAGCTTCTTGTGGGCGGCATAGAGGGCGGTCTGGTCCCGTTGGATCCGCCTCAGGCGATCCCCGCGACGGTGGATCGTGCGCAGCTCCAATGTCCCCGGCCGCTCCGGCTGCAGGGAAGCGACGGTGGTGGTGCACTGGTCGCTGTATCCGGGCGGTAGGTGGCAGTTGCAGACTTCGTCCGTGACGGTGACGGGCAGGCCCCAGCCCGGTGCTGACAGCAGCGCCGCCAGCCGACGGTGGCCGGCAGGGCCGTGGCCTTCACCGAAGGTGGGGTCGATGATCCAGCGCTCACCGCCGTCACGTGCGCGGGAGTTGAGCCAGCCGGTCACCGACAGCGGAACTCCCAGGGAACGGATCAGCCCGGACCGACGCAGCAGGCCGCTGGTCAGCCAGTCCGAGGCCCCAGGGCCGCGGCGGGCCGGCTGCCGGTAGGGGCGCTCGGCCGGGTGCAGGCTCTGAGCCCGCCCTTGGTGGCACGGCGTCATTCCCCACGTGCTCATCCGCTGGTCCTGGGTCTCGACCGCCTTTAGCCACTCCTTGGGGTCGAGGCCCAGCAGCACGGCGGAGGCAGTCGTGCCGAGCAGGCGCAACACCACCTTCCCGTTCTCGACGTGGGTTCGAGCCCCAGGCACCCCCTTAATCTCCCCGTACTCGTCAGCACGCGGCAGCAGCACCGTGGCAAGGTCGAGGACCTGGGTCTCCTCGACGTCGCCCCGCCCGACCACGTCGGGCTCGAAGCGAATGAGAAGGCGGTCGGAGCGCGGGTCGACGTACTCAATGCCCCAAGGGTGGAGCGTAGTGATTTGCCGCCAGGCCAGAGCGGCCATCACCCCTGCCTCCAGAGCGAGTTGGTCGGCATCCGGCTCCGGGATGAGCACAGAGCCGGGAGCGGCAGCCTCGACTCGCGCGAGCGCGGTCTTCCAGCCCAGCCCGGTGTACAGGCGTAGCAGCTCGGCACGGCGTTCGACGACGGTGGCCTTCATGACTCGGAGCCCCTCACAGCGCACAGCCGGCCCGACACAGCGCACGCAGTACGAGGTCCCACGAGTTGGTACGGATCATGAGGCGGTGCCAGCCGAGTTGGCTCTCCCACGGTGTGCCCGATGTCGGGTCGCGCACAGGGACTGGGGCCCCGCCGGGCCCACCGCTGCGGATTCAACCACACCGGTAGGGAGACGGGGCCTGGAGACCGTGATGCTGGACCGCGATCTCACCCGAACGCCTCACTGATGGCATCGTCGGTGAAGCACAGCTGGACCAGCGAGTACCAACGACAACCGTGGTCTACGAGCCGACCAACCGGTGGGGCGCTCGGGGGCCGGGCGCCGAGCCTCGGACCCGGTATCCGGTGAAGGGCCGGGTCACCCCGGCCTCGTTCAGGAGGTCGCAGCCTGCTTCGAAGTGGGCCCGGATTGCCGTGTACTCCGCGGCGTCCATCTCGGAGGCGGGCACGCCGTCACGGAGAACCTTGACATCGACCTGTTGGTCGCATGCGGTGAGCCACCGCCGGAAAGCCTGGTTTGGAGGAGCGTGCAGGTGTTGGGCGAGCCGTTCAGCGGGCGGCCGGTTCGTCTGCCCGATGTAGCGGACGCCCCCGGTCCAGCGGTCGGTCAGAGCGTAGATGATCCCCGGGCGGTACTGCCTGTCCGGCTGGTAGGCACCGCGCCGGGCGCGCTCCGCGTGGATCTTACACGTGTCGCCGGTGTTCGCCACGGCGTTGCAGCGCCGCCCGGACATCGCCAACGCAGTGCACTGCGGGCGTCCACCCAGGATCGCGGGCATCGTCACGTACTCCTTCGGTCAGGACAGAGCGCGAGGGCTGGCCCTCCTCTCCCGGCGACCGGGCAGTCCACGGGATCACTGCCAGGGCACTCTATGGAGTGGAGCCCGTCCACGGGCGAAACCAGGCGACCCGAGTAGGGGTTCGCCGGTCATGGACGACGAAGGCCTCATCACGATCGAGATCCGCGGCAGCGAGAAGGCTGCGGTCGAGGCAGCGCAGCGGATCGCGGACCTGTTCCTGTCGAGCGGACCCTGTCGGCTGAAGAGGACTCCCGGTGAGCGGGACGTGGAGGTGCGCGTGTACGCGGATGTGGCCCGGAGGGCGAAGGACGGCGGCTATCGCGACCCCGGGTGAGAGCGCTCAGGCGGCCGGGTGGTGCTCCGTACCGACGCGGAGCACGAGCAGGTCGTAGACGGGCCCACCGGGCTCATTGCGGTAGGGGCCGGCGTAGGCGTAGCCGAGGCGGTCGTAGAGGGCGCGGCCGCGGGGGTTGTCGGGGTGGACTAGGAGGGAGGACCACTGGGGTGCGATGGCGGTCACCAGCTGGTGGTGCAGGCGGGTGCCGATCCCTCGACCCTGCCAGGTCGGGGTGACGGCGAGTTCGCACAGTCCCATGAGACGGCCGGCCCGGATGTGCTCGGGGATGGCGGGCAGGAGGTCGGGGCCGTACCAGTATTCGGGGGTGGCGGGGAAGGCGTAGGCGAAGCCGACGGGGCTGCCGTGGGCGTAGGCGGTGACGAGGACGAAGCCTTCGCGGCGGGCGTGGCCTGTGATCTGGCGGCGTAGGGCATCGGTGGAGAGGCCGTCGGTGGTGGCGCCGGGGGTGTCGACGAGTTCGGGGTGGGCGTCGGCCCAGATGTCGGCGAGGGTGTCGAGCAGGGCGGGGACGTGGCCGGGGCCGTAGGTGCGGATGGCGACGTCGTCGGTGTGGGTGGTCACGTCCGTCCTCCCTGGGTGGTGGTGATGGTGCGGTACTGCTCGATCCAGTCGGCGACGGCCGGGACGCGTGCGTGGCGCTGGAGTGCTCCGGCGACGCCGTGGAGGGACTGGAGCAGGCGGTCGGAGCGGACTTCGGGCAGGAACGCAAGGACGCGGCCGGCGGCTTCGGCGGCTGCTTCGGGCTCGGGCCGGTGTCCTACTGCATGTTGGATCGCGATGTCGGCGGTGTACAAGGCCCGGTTTCGGGCGAAGGCGGTGCCGTGGAGGAGGACGGCCTGCTCGGCGCCGGCGGCGGCACGTTCGTGCTGGCCGAGATCGGCGCGGGCGAGGGCTTCGAGGCCGGCGAGTTCGGCCGGGGTGAAGAACTCCAGCCACCCCGGGTCGGCGTCACTGGGTCCGGCGGCGTAGTGGTGGTGCGCACGGACGATGGCTGCGTCGGTGGCTGGCCGGTCGCCCATCAGGGCCCAACCGCCGGCTTCGCGGACGTGGAAGAGGGCCAGCAGGCGCGGTGAGCCCAGGTGTCGGGCGGCGGCTTGGGCGCCCTGGGCGTTCGCGACGGCTTCTCGGGGGCGGCCCTGGGCTTTGGCAAGGAGGGACAGGCAGCCGAAGGCATGGGCTTCGAGGGCCCGGTCGTCGGCGATGCGGGCGGCGGCGAGGGCTTCGCCGTAGAGGGAGTGGGCGTCGGCGGTGCGGCCGGAGTCGTAGGAGAGCCAGCCGGCGGCGATGGACAGGTTGCCGGTGGCGGAGCGGAGCTTGGTGCCGGTGCGGTCGGTATACGTGCCGGCCTGGAGCCAGGAGTAGGCGGTGTGCAGGGCCTCGTTGGCGGCCTGGCGCAGAGGGCCGGATCCGTGGTCGTGGTCGTGCCCGTACAAGGCGGCGACCGCGCCGGTGACGGCGCGGACCTCGACGGCGCCGATCCGGCCGGTGCTGCCGCCGGTGGTGGGCAGGGTCAGAGCCACGCCCGCGCCGTCGCGGAGGAACGACCTGCGGTTCACCGATCCACTCCCCTCTCCCGCCCCGTCGCCGCCGGGCGCCTGTGGGGGCTCGGCTGGTCGGGGGCCGGCGCCAGCGAACCCGAGCTGGTGCATTGTCCGGCCGGTGTAGGCGGTCAGGACCCGCCGGTAGACGGCGCGAGGGCAGGCGACGTCGCCGTCTTCCCAGGCGGCGATCAGGCGCGCGGTGCAGCCGATGTTCTCGCCCAGCTTCTTCGCCTGCTCGTTCAGGGCCTTGGCCAGTTCGGGGCGGGACATCTGGAACTCGGCCTCGCGCAGCGCGCGTAAGTCCCGGTTGGGGTGACGGTCGGCCATGCCGGGCTCCGAGTTGTGGCGTCCGCCGGGGCGGGGCGGGAGGGCTGCGACCGTACCGCGCCCCGACTGGTTCTTGCCCGCTCCTTGCTGCATCTGCACCGGCCCGGTGCCGAGTTGCATCGCTCTTTCATCGTTCACGCGTCGCAGGCGGTACCCGTGGGCTGATTGCGTGGAGGTGGGACACGCAGGAGGGATCGGGAGGGTGTCATGGCGAAGAGCTCCAGCCCCACCTGGCACACGCAGGCGGCCGTGACCGACGAGCGTCGGGAGCGGTGGCGTACGGCCCCGTGTGGTTCCGGCTGGGTGCCGTGCGGGCGGGCTTGGGACGCGCTCGCGATCAGCCCGTTGGAGCGGGGCCTGGACGCGCTCGCCGTCCTGCGGATCAGCCCGCGCCGCGGGTACCCGGTCCTCGCCGACCACATCCAGGACGTCCTGTACGTGATGGTCCCGCCCGGCACCGGACACCTCGCCGCAGGCGTGCCGGGGGTACGGGTGCTGTCCACGGGTGCCGAACTCGTCGTCCCGTGGGGGCCGCCGCACGGGAGTCCGTCGGCTCACTGGGTCAGCCCGCCGCGCGAGGACCCGCCTCCCCTCGTACGGGCCGAAGAGCTCGCCGACGTTCTCCAGTGTCTGGGCGCTGCTCCTTCCCGATCCAGGAGGGCGGCTTCATGACGAGCAGCCCGTATGCCGGCGGCGGCACGCCTGATGTGGAGCTTCCAGCGGCCATGCGGGGGCGGGCTTCACGAGCTGCCTGCACTGTCGTCGCGGGCGACGTCGTCGCCGTGGACGACCAGGTCCACGTCGTGGAGCGTGCGGTCGCCCTGTTCGGTACCCCCGCGAGCCCGTACATCACCCTGCACTTCACAGACGGCGTCCGACACCGCGTGCCCGCCGGCTGGCCGCTGCCCGTCGACCGCCACAACTGAGGCCCGGCAGCCGCAGCAGTGCCAGCGACCTGGCATCCCAGCCCAGCCCATCCCACCTGGAGGTCCGGCATGACCGACGACCAGCACACCGCCCTTCCCGCACCCATGCGCGCCTCAATGCTGACGGCGCTCCAGCCTCAGGTCCCGGCCGGGCCGTCGTTCGGGCGGGACCTCGTCCGGACCCTGCACCAGGCCAGCGCCGTTGTCGTCGGGTTGGCCTCCGGGGGCGAGGCGGCGTGCAGCGATGTGGAGGTGTCCGCGTTCGGCGCGGTCGTGTGCACGGGTGACACTCCAGCCGACGCTCTGGAGGCTGCGGCCGCGGTCGCCCGGCGGGCTCCCTTGCTGGAGATCCACGCTCTTGTATGGGCCCGGGTCGAGGGGGACGACAGTGCGGTCGAGTACAAGATCACGATGACGGTGTCGGCGCCCGAGCCGGGCGTCGGCGAGCACGGCGACTTCAGGCACCGTGCCTAGCAAGCCCTCTCTCGACGGTCACAAGCCGCCACGGCCGGCCGCCGGTCGGCGTGCAGCGCTCGCGCGGAACTCGACCGATCACATCTTGTCCGATGATCGGTCAATGCAGGGCAGTTCCGATCATGCGTTAGTTCCAGGGCCGAATCTCCGTAGGACACAGGTGAAGGCGCCGAGTGCGCCGGTGAACCTACGACGATCTGGAGCCTGTGATGACGCTCCCGGAATGGCTCGCATACGCCCCGGCGCTCAGCAGCACCGCCGGCGCGTTGCGCGCTCTGTGGCGCCTGGCCTGCCGCAGGCCGCCCAGCCGGCCGCCGGCACTCGACCCCCCTTCGTGCACCTGCGCGACGTGGCGGGTCATCCGGTACGAGGCTCCGGACGGAGCGGTGCTGACCGCCTGGGACCTTGGGCCTGTTCCCGCGGCGGCAGGCCCGAGCAAGGAGCACCGCCCGTGGTGAGCGGCGATCCGGCCGGCGACGGCCACGGCGAGGCGGTGGCCCAGGTCCTGCTGAGGGCCCACCCGCGGTGCATCCGCGCCGCGCTGCGCTGGCTGCGCGGCAAATGCCCGTGGCTGCCTCCGACCTGGCACGAGTGGGCGGCCGAGGAGGCCTTCTACCGCACGGCCATCCAGTGGCTGACCGACCCGTCCCTGGCGCACCGGGATCCGCTGCCCTACTGCCTGACGACGGTGCGCAACCTCCTCACCGACCACCTCAGGAGCAGCAAGCCCATCCCCACGCCCCGGGACCCTAGCCTCGTGGGCGCGGAGGACCAGCCGTGGGCGCGGGCAGAACGGATCGCGCAGGAAGACGCCCGCCTGCTCGAGGAGGAGGTGATCCCCGCGATCGGGCGGATGCCCCGCACGCAGCGCCGGGACGTGCTGGAACTTCAAAGCCGCGGGGCCGACGACACAGCGATCGCTTTGGACCTCGGCATCTCGCGCGGGCAGGTCCAGTCCCAGCGCGCCCGGGGCATCCCGGAATTGCGCCAGGAACTAAAGAGGCGGATTCGTCTCAAAGAGGAGCGCACGCGGCGGCAGCGCGGGGAAAGGTACTCCAGTGAGTGACGTAACAGGGGACGCAGTCCACTCCACCGAACCCGAGAACGCCGACCGGCTCGCCGCGCTGATGTCGCGCCTTCGCGGACCGGCCGACTACTGGGACCGGCCCGACGGCAGCTGGGCCACCGCCGGGAACGCCGACGACGGGCCTTCACACCAGGACGTGAACAGCCACTACCGGCTCGGCTCCAAGGCGCTTCGCCAAGGCGACACGGCCGCCGCAGAAGCATGGCTCGGAGAGGCTGCCGAGCACGGGCACCCCGGCGCGCTATTCCGCCTCGCGGCGCTCACCGCCCGCGTGCTCGGCCGCCACGGCTACTACGACATCATCCAGCTCGTACACTCCGCAGCCCGCCTCGGCCACGGCGATGCCCGGGCGTTGCGGGACAACCCGGCCGCCTTCCCCGGCCACGGCCACCCCGTTCAGGACAACGAGTTCGCCGGCGAAGTCCGCGCCGCCCTCATGGCAGGTGCCGCACCCGCACGCAGTGCCCAGTTCTCCTCCTCTCCCCTGCGCGCGCCACAGCTGACCGTGGCCTCCCGGCAGGTGCCCAGCCAGGGATCGGCTCCGGCACGGTGGAAGGCAGTAGAGCGGGCGCTTCGGATCCTGCACGTCCTGCACGCCTCCTCCGTGGCCCTAAGCCCCGCGCAGCTCTCCAAGCGGGCTCGCCTCCCGAAGGAGGCCGTCGAGCAGATGCTGCCCTGGTTGTGCCAGCAGGGCATGGCCGACGGCCTGCCCGACGGCGGCTACACCCCCGGAGGCGACCTGCTGGCCCTCGCGCAAACCTCGGGCGGCTCGGCCGACAACGCGCTGCAGCGCACCCTCGCTGCGCTGCGCGACGCGGTCGGCGCCGCGGTCTACGTCAGCAGCTACGACGACGGCGAGGTCAGCATCTCCCGCTGCTCCGACGGCCCCGAAGCCCCCCGCGTCTACGAGTGGGTCGACTTCCGCTTCGCCGCCCACGCCAGCGCGGTCGGCAAAAGCCTCCTGCAGCAGCTTCCCTTCGAAGACCGGATGGACCACCTCGCCCGCCGGCGCCCGGTCCGCCTCACCTCACACACCATCACCGACCCCCGCCTGCTCTTCGACACCATCGACAAGCACGGCCCGAGGTCCCCGCAGTTCGACTGGCAGGAGTACTCCACCCGTGAAGTGTGCGTCGCCGTGCCTCTCAG
Organism: Streptomyces sp. NPDC089919; assembly: GCF_040684615.1. Classification (NCBI taxonomy): domain Bacteria; kingdom Bacillati; phylum Actinomycetota; class Actinomycetes; order Kitasatosporales; family Streptomycetaceae; genus Streptomyces; species Streptomyces sp. NPDC089919. Next base: position 28,674 of record NZ_JBFBGK010000028.1, on the reverse strand, counting down.
CTTCGGACGCGCCGAAGCACTGGCCCTCTCCCTGCCCGCCAACCAGCAACACCGGCTCCAGAAGGCCGCCCAGATCCTCACCGACCAGTCCGCCACCGTGCTCCTGAGCCTCCTCCTGAGCGGCAACCCGCCCCTGGAGCCCACCACCACCACGCAGCACGAGATCGCCGTCGTCCCGCCCACCGGCGGACTGCTCCTCACTCGCCCACCCGCCATCACCGTGCGCACCGGACCGACACCCGCACGCACCGAACAAGACGTCGGGCCCACCCGGCCCGCTGGCCCGAACCACCAGGGCACCGACGGCAAGCCGGCACTCGACTGGTCCCACGTGGTCGCCGACCTCAACGACCACGGCGTCCCCCTCCAGCCCATCGGAGAAAGCTACGCCGCCGCCATGTAACGCAAGCTGGCCCCCTACGCCCCGCGCCCCACCGGGGCGGCGCGTACGGGGCCAGCCCTTTAGCTTGTCGTTTAACCTCGATCGGTTACAGAACGCCACATGCATGATCGAAGTGTTGAGGGATTCCGTGTTGGAGCTGGTGTCGGACGACGACTCGCTGGGCGGCATGCGCCCGGTCCTGGACGGGGATGGGGTCGTCTTGGGTTACGAGCCCCAGGAGGGTTTCCCGGATCGCTGCTGGATCCTGCATGCCGTCACGGTGGGCGGACAGTGGGTCCGGTGGGACGACGTGCTGACGTGGGTCGGCAAGCGTCTGGAGGACTGGCAGTTCACCCCGTCCTTCAGGGTGTTCGAGGGGCTGGACCTGCCCGAAGACTTTGAAGGCCCAGACGTGGGAGAAATCGACCGCGCTAGTCTGGCCCGCCTGGTCGAGGTCCTGGCCCGCCATAGCCCCGACGGTTTGCGCACGGAGTGCTACTGGGCCCAGGCCGCGATCGAGGACATCGGCTGTCCCATCCCGGCCCGCCGGGGCCGGCTGGATGAGGCACTTGGCCACCACGATGCCTGCTCGTGGCCAGACCGAACCGCAGGCACCCAGTTCCCCGCGCACTGGTGGCCCCTGGAGGGGTCCTGGTTCGTCCTGACCGACTGGGACCTGAGCGCCACCGAGGTCTTCGGCAGCCCGGCCCTGATCGCCGACCTTCTCGCCGATGACGAGCTGGACGCCGTGCGCCACCCGAGCATCGCCGAGGTGCAGGGCAACTGCATGCAATGGCGCGAGCGGGCCAACTGAGCCCACTGCGCATCCCACCTGCCTTCACTCTCTCGAACGGCGAGTAGTACAGGTTCACCCACCCGGGGATTTGCCGGGCAGGCGGACGGCCCCCGCATGAGCATGCGTTCCGTCACAGAACCGCACTCATACGAAGGCCGTAGGAGCGAGTGTGCTGCACCACGATGCCCGGCACGAGTCGAGTCACTCGAGGTAAGTGACGGTCTCGGTACGCCGGGCTGCATCCGCTGCCCGGAGCAACCTCATCGACTCGGCGTCCATCAGGGGTTCCCAATCGGGGAGCGGGTGCGACGCCAGGTCGCTGTGCTCCCGGGGGTCGAGCGTGATGGCGTCGAGCTGCTGGTCGGTCAGCGTCCCGCCGTCGAAGATGAAGCCCACGTTGCTCCGCGGCCAGGCCGGGCCGGGGAGGGCGAAGGAGACGGCCAGGAGCCGCCGCGGCCCGCTGAAGGCGATACCGGTCTCCTCCTGGCATTCCCGCAGGGCGCACTGCCAGGGGGTCTCACCATGTTCCATGGTTCCGCCCGGCCACTGCCAGGGGTACGGGCCGGACACCGCCCGCAGCAGAACCGGCCGGTTACGAGTGTCGGTGAAGTGGAGACACGCGTAGCTCGTCGCGTTGGCCACCTGCTCGACGTACCGCTCGACCGCCGTCCCTGCCACCACGTGCTCCTCGCCGCCTGGCACCGGGTCGGGCGTGCGGCCAGCCCCGTCGTTCGAGCTTGGCAGCTTCGGCCGTCGGCGCAAGGCGCCCCGCCTGACAAGTCGACTCGGGTCTCCCGACAAGCCGACGGCCCGCCCCGAGGGGGGCGAGCCGTTCTCGGTACTCGGTCCTTAAGGCGCGGTGGTGGGCCAGGGTACTTCGGTCTCGACGGGCTGGGTGTAGTCGACGCCGTCGATTCCCCACCCGTAGAGGGCGCGGATCTGGCTCATGAACCAATGCGCGCCAGCCTGGGCGAGCTGGAGTCCGTCCTCGGGATTGGTCCACAGGTCGCGGACCTGGGCCTGGACCTGGTCGTCGAGTTCCCACTGATCGAGGCGGATGCGGCCGGCGTCGTCGAGGTGCAGCGGGGTGGTGCCGGTGAGCTGGTCCCACAGGTCCTGCGCCTGCTGGTGCGTGGAGCGGAAGCCCTGCTCGCCGAGGATGCTGCGCAGGAAGGTCGTGTACAGAGCGATGGCGGGGATGGCGCTGGAGGCCTGGGTGACGGCGGCGCCCGCCACCGCGGTGAAGGCCTGGCCGGTGCCGATCAGCTGGGTGTCGAGCTCGTGGGCAGTGCGCTCCAGGTGTTCCTTGGCGGCGCCGATGGTGCCGTGGCGGTAGACGGGCGCGGTGATGTCGGAGCCGATGTAGGTCAGGGCGACGGTGGTGAAGCCCTCGGCCAAGAGCTTGCGGTCGGTCAGGGCGTTGACCCACAGGCGCCAGTCGTCGCCGCCCATGACGGCTTCGGTGGCGGCCTTCTCGGCGTCGGTGGCCGGCTCCAGGTGCATGCCGGTGACGTGCGGCAGGTCGTCGGTGAAGGCGAGCGCGGGGGCGGTGTAGGGGGTGTGGAGCGGCTTGATGACGGAGTGGTGGACCTCGCCGGTGTCCGGGTCGGTGCGGCGGGGGGCGGCGAGGCTGTAGATCAGGTAGTCGACCTTGCCGTACCGGTCCTCGACCAGGTTCAGGACCTCGTCCTTGGCCGCCGTGGTGAATGCGTCGGCGTTGATGAAGTGGAAGTCGTGGCCGGCCGCGTGGGCGAGGCGGGCCGTGGCCGCGGTGCGGTACCAGCCGGCGCTCGCGGAGCGCCGGTCGGTGGCGGCGGCCTCGTAGGCGACGCCGACGCCGCGGATGCCGTGCTGGCGAAGCCCGGTCAAGAGGGTGGCCAGCCCGTAGCCGGCGCTGTGGCCCAGGAGCAGCACGACGGGGGCGTTGCCGTCGGGGCGCGGGGGGATCTGCTCCCACATCTGCTCGACGGTGGCGGCGGCGCCGGTGGGGTGGGAGTTGACGATCAGGAAGCCGCGCTGCTTGGGGTCGATGGTGCGTGGGGTCACGGCGGGTTCCGTTCCGGTCGGGGCGAGTCGGTCAAGGAGCCTGCGGAGGTCCGCGATCGTGTCCAGGCGGCCGGTCTCCTCGTCCGGGATGGTGATGGCCAGCCGGCCTTCGAGGATGGTGACCAGTTCGGCCAGGGCGAGGCTGTCGATCCCGAAGTCGTGCTCCAGGCGGCCGTCTTCAGGGAGCGTATCGGCGGGTCGGCCGCTGACCGTGGACAGGGCGGCACGGAGATGCGGCTCCCGGCCGAGCACGCAGACCGCTCGGCCACGGCCTGGACCCCGACGGCAGCGGGATAGCGGGCACCCAGCCTGTCGAGACGGGGCGGCGGAGTCCCGGGCGCGTAGTGATCACAGGGCGGGGCAGACGCAGGGCTTAACCAGCCTGGTCTGGTGAGAGACCTCGCGCCACCACACGATCACAGCACGTGGTCACCGGCAGGTGCGGGTGGTCTTATTCGGCTACGCCGCGGCAAGATGCCGCGCACCTGACGGCCCCCTCCGCCCCGAGAACGGGGAGCCGACCGTTTCGGGCTCCCTCCACGAACGGCGGAGAACCATGTCCCCCGCCCTGACCATCCACGTCGCCACCCGCCCCGGACAGGTCCTTGTGACCATCGCCGGGGAACTCGACATCGACACCCGCGCCCAGGTCCACGCCGTCACCGACCCGATACCACTGGCCGGACAGACCCTGACCCTCGACCTCAGCGGCCTGGCCTTCATGGACTCCAGCGGAGCTCTTCCTACACCTGCAACACCGCGCCGACACCGAAGGCGGCACCCTCCACCTCGCCGGCCTCCCCCACCAAGCCCTCCACGTCCTCGACCTCACCGGCACCCGCCACCTCTTCACCCTCCGCCCCACCCCCGTCCGCTACGCCCGCACCATCACCTGGTAGCCGCCTTCCCCCAAGCGCCGGCCGGCCCGCGCACGCCACCACCCGGGCCGGCCCGCCCAGAGACCGCAGGACGAACCCGGCCTCCACCAGACCCTGGTGCCCCACACCCACCCCGACGCTTCCGCGCAGCAGCATCCCCAGCTAGACCGCCACCGTGGCCGGCGCGGTGATACCCCCGTCCAGCTGGTGAAGCCCCCACCCGACCTGCGCATTCCGCACGGTAGAGCCGGAGCTGCGCAGGGCCGGGGCCGGGCCGGACGACGACCGGGCCAACTCGGGGACGGGCCAGAGCACGGGCCACGGCGGCGCGGTCCCGGGACCGAACCGGCGCACGGGCCGTACCGCTCCGGCCCTGGGCCGATAAACAACCCGTACCAGCCCAGGACCCGGCCCGGCACCGTCCCGAAGCAGAGCCGGCGCCAAGCCGGCCCGGGGTGTCGACTTCTCCGCCGTCCAGGTAGACCGCGCCCGCGACTTCTGGCATGACACCCCCGGCCTGGAGTTCGTCCACGCCGAGGCCTGCGCCTTCCTCGACCAGGACATGCGACTGTGGGAAGCGATCTACTCGACGTGGGGTGCTGTGTGGTTCACAGACCCCGACGAACTACTCCCCCGCATCGCCCGCCGCCTCACCTCCACCGGCCTCTTCGCCTTCTCCCACCGCGAGCCCATCGCCGGCCAGTACGGCGCGCAGAAAATGGGTGGCACATGGCTGGAAGGCCGCGAGAGCGCACTGACGGTGCTGCGGTGGCAATACATCCCCCCCAAATAGTGGACAGACGCACTCAAGCGCCACGGATTCACCGACGTCCAAACCGACGTCATCCCCTCGCCCGACGGCAACCTGGGCACCCTGCTCATCACCGCGAAAGTCGTCTGACCAGACAACTCCGCCTGAGACCAGCAGCATCCAGGCAACGGGCCAGCAACATGCTCAGGGGTATCCGACGGCACTCCGCCTGTGGCCCCTTCATACGTCGGCGCGGGCAGAGGATTCTGGCCGGCGAGCCTTCGCCAGCCTGGCGTTCACCCAGGATCCTGCCACGCTCTCAAGTCCATGATCATGGGTAACCAGACGAGACACGCCCCCACCGGGGTCCTCGCCTCAAGCCCCGCAAGCTCCACGCGGACAAGGCCTACGAGATCCCCGAGCTGCGGACATGACTCGGGGAGCAGCGCAACGGCGACCGGACCGCCCGTACGGGGCATCGGGTCCTCGGAGCGACTCGGTCGCCGCCGCTGGGTGATCGAGCGCACGATGCCCTAACTCACCGGCCACCGCCATCTCAGCCACTGCTACGAACGCCACTCCTGCAACTCCAGGGCACGCCTGGGCCTCGCCACCGCCATCTGCTGCTACCAACGGCTCGTCCGCCTCACCACATTGCAGACGGACTTACCTGATGTTCGTCACCGGCCAGCCGCCCCAGGGCCGCCTCCGAGTCTGTCGCCTTCTAGATACAACGCCGTTCAGTTACGCCCCACGACCGGTGGCCGCCCTCTTCGGGAAGGAGGCGAGGCCACCGGTCGTTGACAGACGAGTGCTCCAGCCGATGGCTACTTCGGCATCAGGACGGTGTCGACGATGTAGACGTTGGCGTTGGCGGTCTTCACGTTGCCGCAGACCACGTTCGAGGTGTCGTTGACCTTGTACGCCTCGCCGGAGCCCTTTGTGGTCACCATGCCCTTTTCAAGGGTTTCGAAGGAGCCGTTCTCCAGCTGCTTGGGGGTGAGCTTCTGGGCGACGACGTGGTAGGTGAGGATCTTGGTGAGGGTGGCCTTGTCGGCGAGGACCTTGTCGAGGTCGGCCTTCGGGATCTTAGCGAAGGCGTCGTTCGTGGGCGCGAATACGGTGATGTCCTTGGCGTTGTTGAGGGTGTCGACCAGGCCGGCCTGCTTGACGGCTGCGACGAGGGTGGACAGGGCGGGGTTGTTGGAGGCGGCCGTGGCGACCGGGTCCTTGGCCATGCCGTCGAAGGAACCCGCACCGTCCTTCGGGACGCCTGCGCAGGCCGGGCCAAAGGGCTGGTCGCCGGTCATGGAGTCGCCCGAGGGGGTGACGGCGGCCGTCTGCGCCGCGTCGCCTGCGGCCGCGGTCGGAGCGGCCTTGGTGTCGCTGTCGGAATCGGAACAGGCGGCCAGGGCGAAGGGCAGAAGCGCGGCTGCGGCTACGGCGATCGCGGTGCGGCGGATCTTCATGCTGTTCATGATCGATTTCTCCTTGAAGGATCTGTCTGGGGGTTGTTGACACTGGTGGTCGTGCTGCCCAGCACTCGGCCGTGAGGCCGAACCGGGTGGCTCAAGGGACGGTGACGAAGACGCTGTGCCAGCGCTCGCTCCGTCGGGGATGGTGCAGGTGCGCTGTTCGGTCTGCACCTGTCCGCTGCCGTCGGTGGCGCGGACGGTGATGGTGTGTCCGCCTGGTGCGGTCTTCCAGGGGTGGGACCACTGACGCCAGGCGTCCACGGTGGCCTGGGGGCGAGGTCGGCGTCCTGCCAGAGGCCGTCGTCGATGCGGACCTCGACGCGCGTGATGCCGCGGTGCTGGGCCCAGGCGACCCGGCGATGGTAAGCGTGCCGGTGGTAAGGCGGGCGAAGGGGGGAAGGGCGTCGCCGATGCCGGTGGAGTCGGGGCGGCTGAGGGCGGCTGCGCTGCCGACGATCCCGAACAGGAGGACGCCGGCGGCGCCGGCTCGCCGGTGCGAGAGAGCAACGATGCCCAGACCGATCACGAGGACGGCGAGAGTCGCAAGGATCCCGAGCTGCAGGACGATCCTGTCGTTCTCGCCGAGCGTGCGAATCGCGAAGTCCTTCACCGTGGCGGGCGTCCGGTCGATCACCGCTCCTCCTACGACCGTCACCGGACCGGCCGCCGGGCGCACCAGTCCGGCGACCAGCTCGGCCACGGCCAGAGCCGTGAACGCGGCCAGAACGCCGGCAAGGTCGGCACGGGAGAGGATGCTGCGAAAGCTGCTCACACCCCCCATTCGGCGGCCCTCATCCGGTGGATTGGTCTCGCCTCCGAACGAGTGAACCCTGCGGCGATGTTGCCTTCACCGCGTCTGCGCACGGGCCCCGCGCCGGCCGGGGTCAGTACGGGGCGGGGCCGATTCCAGGGCCTGTGGGGGTGCGGTCGCCGGACAGGCGGGTGGGCCACCAGGCGCGGGGACCTGGCCGATAGATGCAATCCGGGTGGTTGTCGGCCCCGAATGCCTTGCGTGAGGCACCGGCAGGGGCCGCTGCACAGCAGGATCTACCGGCTTCAAGGAGGTGAGTGCGATGACCGCATCCGTGAACGTGCGACGGCTGGTGGCCGAAGCGTCCGTGCTGGGCTCGGCCGCCGCGGCGAGCGCCACACCGGCCAGTGTGGCTGCGGCGGTGCGCGGAGATCCCGCCACCGGCACGAGCGGTGGGACTGCCACCAGTGGTGCCGCTGGGCGAAGGGCGAGCGGGCAGCGGGCCAGGAAGTGGGTCAAGGGCTACTGGGCACCAGGGCAGCTGCATGAGGGCTACCGGGACCACCACGGGAAGTGGCACAACGTCTGGTGGGGCAAGGGCTACGGGAAGCAGCGCTGGGTTCCCGACCACTACGTGAGCCGTTGGAACTGCCACGGCAAGTGGTAGCACCGGCAGGGCCGTCGTGGGTTCCGGGGACTACCGGGGTCCCACTGCCGTTCCGGCGTTCTGCGCCGCCCGCGGACGCGGGTGCCGCCCGTCACGAGGAATGATCATGGATAGCGTCATCGGGTCCTGCGGGTGTCAGGCGGGGCTGCACCTTGCACTGTCGCCGGGTGCGCAGGCAGCCGGGCACGCTCGGCGGGCCGTGGCCGAGCTACTGGCCCGTCAGCCCTCAGTCTGCCCACGCACGGTCGCCGAGGATCTCCTGCTGATCGTGTCGGAGCTGGTCACCAACGCGGTTCTGCACGCCCAGGGCCCCTACGCGCTCACGATCGGCCTGGACCCGGAGCGGGCGTGCATCGCTGTCAGCGACGGCACCCCGGGCCTGTACAGGCACCGCGGTGCGCGCGGCGGGCTGCGGATCAAGCCGGGCGGCCGCGGGCTGGAGATCGTCCGGGCTCTCGGCGCGGACCTCGTAGTCAGCCACACGGGCCTCGGCAAGCAGGTCATCGCGGTCCTCATCTGGTAGGCCGCGCTCTCGTAGTGGGGTGCTGCGGTGGCTGTGCCGACAGCCGCCCGCAGCCGACCCTCCGGGCAGCGGGCGCGTGCGACGTGTACCCAGGCCGCGTTGCGTCCCGCATCAGGTCGGGTCACCGGACGGCGCCTCCCCGCCGTGAGGTCGCCTGACCGGGGCTCTCGCCCCCGCCGGTGGTCAGGCGTTGATGCAGGTGTTGGTGAAGGACGGGTTGTGCAGTCCGACGACGCTGACGGTGTTGCCGCAGGCGTTGACCGGGATGTGGAGGGGCACCTGGTTCAGGTTGTCCGAGCCTAAGCCAGGCGAGCAAACGACGTCCTGCGTGCCTGCGTCGGCGGACGTCGCTGACGCCCCGGCCGCCAGTACCACGGCCGGACCTCGTCGTACATCGACCATGTCTTCAGGTGCCTCCGTCAAAGGTGGGCAGCCGCGCGTGGGTGGCGCGAGGCCGGTGAGAAAGCCCCGTGAACGCTTGCGGGGTCCCTTACACCGGCTCTGCGCCGCCGCCCGCCCATCCGGCTTGCCCGAAGGTCCCGGCTTCCCTCCAACGGTCAATCCCGGCGTGTGAGGGTGACGGAGCAGCCTCCCATCCGCAGGCCGGTCGGCTACGAAGAAGAGACGACACACGCCCAGGTTCCGCCGGGCCGGACCGTCCCTTGGGGGCGGTCCGGCCCGGCACGAGCGAGGACAAGGACCGGCATGCAATGGACGCCATACTCCCCAACGGCCCGCCCAGGCCGTCGCTTCGCCTTCTCTCCACGGCCGGAGCCCCGCAGGTGATTCAACCGATCCCCTTCCCGACCGGCCGCCCCGCGGACCTCGCCCGCGGCCATCTGAGCGATGTCATGCAGAAGGTCGCCCACGGAGACAAACAGGCCTTCTCCGCCCTCTACGACGCTCTGGCGCCCCTAGTGTTCGGGATCGTGGTAAAGGTCGTGCGTGACCGGGCGCAGTCCGAGGAGGTCGCTCAGGAGGTCATGATCGACCTGTGGCGGCAGGCCGCCCGCTACCAGCCCGATGCCGGCAGCGTGCAGACGTGGGCGGCCACGATCGCCCACCGGCGGGCCGTGGACCGGGTCCGCTCCGCCCAAGCGGCCGCCGACCGCGAGCACGCCCAGGCCACCCGCGAACACACCACGGCCTTCGACGAGGTCGCCGAACAGGTGGAGACCCGCCTGGAGTCCGAGCAGGTCCGCCGCTGCCTGCGCGGTCTGACCGAACTCCAGCGTCAGGCCGTCACTCTGGCCTACTACCGGGGGCTGACCTACCGTGAGGTCGCCGAAGCCCTGCGCACTCCTCTTCCCACCATCAAGACACGCATGCGCGACGGGCTCATCCGGCTCCGCGACTGCATGGGGGTGACCACGTGAGACACCACGCCACCGACGCCCACACTCTCGCCGCCGCCTACACGCTGGGCGCGCTCGAGGACGGCGAACGCCAGGCCTTCGACGCCCACCTTCAAGCCTGCGAGGCTTGCCGGCAGGAAGCCGCCGAGTTCGAGGCGACCGCCGCCCGCCTGGCTGCAGCTGCCTCCCAGCCGCCACCCGCTGCCGTCAAGGGGCAGGTCCTGGCCGCCATCGACGGGGTCCGCCAGCTTCCGCCGCGCGTGCCCGCCCCCGCCGCGGCGCCCGCTCTCAGCGGCATGGTTCGCCGGCGGGCTGTGCCGCTGGCGCTGGCCGCCAGCGTTGCAGCGGCCGTCCTCGGCGGCGTAGCCGTCTGGCAGACACAGCACGGGCAGGAGATGAAGCAGCAGGCCCACCAGGCCCGGCAGGAACTCGACGCGGTCGGGGCTGTCCTGGCCGCCCCCGATGCCCGCACCGTCCACGGCAAGGCTGCCAACGGTGCGCTGACCACCGTGGTCGCCTCCAACCGGCAGAACAGGGCCGTCTTCTCCGCAGCGCACCTGCCCGCACCCGGGGCGGGCAAGACCTACCAGTTGTGGCTCGACCACGACGGCACCATGCGCCCGGCCGGACTCCTCGACCACGACGGCACCGTCATCCTCACCGGCGATTCCGCCGACGCAGGCGCCGTCGGCCTCACCCTCGAACCCACCGGAGGCTCCCCCCAGCCCACCACCGACCCGCTGCTCCTGATGCCCCTTCCCGCCTGACCCGGCAGCCGGGCCGGTGGGCGCCACCCCCTTGAAACGAGGTTCCATGGCCCCCACCCGAAGATCGGGGAACCCCTCGGCGACTTCTACCGGCCCGCCGGGCACCTGAACGGCGAAACCTTCCACCGCCGCGACTACACCCTGTGCGAGCAGCACGGCACACCCCTCGTCCTCGCCTTCTACCCCGGCGACGACACCCCCGGGTGCACCGCACAGCTGTGCTCCTGCTCCGACGGCCTGGACCACCTCCAGTCGGCTGGAGCCGGTGTGTGGGGCCCCAGCCCCCAGGGCGTCGACAGCCACAAGCAGTTCGCCCGACTCGCCCCCTGAACACCCCCTCCCGCAACCAGCCGTCCCCACCGCCCGTGGATCTCCTCCAAGCCGGCCGCCGGGCCGCTGCGAAGCTGCTCCCCCGTCCGGTTCGAACCCAGATCCGCTCGAACCGCAGCAGATGTCGGAACACCCCGCCCCGCGAACAGGGTGGTCGACCGGAACACCCCGCCCGGGTCGACCGCCCGGTCCGCGCTGATCCGTGCCGGCGGCGGTCAGATGCCCGGCGACCTGGCCAGCCGGCTCAGGGCGAAGCGGACTGGTGCGGCCCAGGGGCCGTAGCCGGCGGCACCCTGCACGGCTGCAGCACGGTGGTCAGGCGCCCAGGACGGCGCGGACACCTGCGCCCGCCTGTGGCTGGCCCATGCGCGAACGCCGCGCCCGGCTCGACACCACGGAGCTGACCGCACTCGCCGACCTGCATCGACTGGGCCCGCCAGCCGCGCCCGGTGCGGGAGCGAGTTCGGCCAGGTGCAGGAGACGAGGTCACTCCTTCGAGGGAAGCCGGACATCGAGGCCAAGCCGGCCCGTGGGAGACCAACGAAGGGACCGTGCGGGCCTGCTGCGGGCCCGCCAGCGCGTGAGCGCTGCTGGTTCATGAAGGAGAGCCCGATGTCCCGTCTTCTGAAGAGTGCAGGTCTCGCCCTTGCCGTGGGTATGGCCGTCGTCGGCGGCGCGTCCGCGGCATCAGCCGACGCCGGAGCATCCGGCGCCGCCATCGGATCCCCCGGCGTGCTGTCGGGGAACCTGATCCAGGTCCCGATCCACATCCCGGTCAACGCCTGCGGCAACAGTGTCAGCGTGATCGGCCTGCTCAACCCGGCCTTCGGCAACACCTGCATCAACAGCTAAGACCCTGCCCCCGGTTCGTCCCGCACCGCCAACAGGACCTCTGGGACGCGCCGGTTAGTTCTCCTCCGGTCCAGATGGGTCTCCCCGCCGTGGACCGTCCCTCTGATGTCCGACCGGAGGGGAACTCGCGGGGTGGTGAAACGGCAGGATCACCACCCCGTATCCGGCACAGCGCTTGATCGCAGCCAGCAGCCGAACCGCGTGGCCAACTCCGGATCAACGCGAGCAAACACCTGAGGACGGGGAGCGTAGGAGCGATATCGCAAGCCGGCGGCCGGTCCAATTCCAAGCACCACCGAGAGCCGCATGGCAGCCCATTTCGCCATTTCCGTTTACAGATTACGGAAACGTTTCTTCGATTCGATTCTTTACGACCTTCATGGCCATCTACGGATCGGCCCATCCCGCCCAGCGCATTCGCTACACACAATGACCATGCCGCTTCACGTCCCCCTCCCAAGCCTCCCGCTCCTTCGTTGACGCATTTCAGCGCCCCTTCAGCCCTTCAACGCATTCTTATTGCACATGGGTCGCAATAACACTACACTCCCCGATCGGCCTAGCAGTTCTACCGCGTGTTGCAACAAATTAATTGGACTCTCACTACCCCTCCGCGCGGCTGTGGTCAGGCCATTTACGACGGCTTCAACGCGACAGCATTCAGGGCGCCGGGAATTAGGGTCACGCACTGCCGACTGGACATGGTTTCCTTCCGTCTGCGCGGCCGGAATGCAGCGGCGCTGGCCAGGGTCGGCGGGCCCGGCTCCTGCTGATGTCTTTCGGGCGCGTTGTCCGACCCAGTGGTCACCCCATCTCCCAGTCCTTGTGCGGCCGCGCCGTGTGCGTGGTGCGACAGGGACCGCAGTCGAGAGGAACACCCTTGAAGTCCACCTCCGCACGGCCTCGTTCGCGGCGTGTGCTCGACCAGTCCCTCCTCGTCCTGGGCGCCGGCGCGCTCGCGACCAGCCTCGCCGTCCTCACCCTCGCTCCGGGGGTCAGCTCGGCCTCCAGCCACCGCGAGGCGCCGCTGATCGCGGGCGACCCCCGTGCGGACAACACCGACGTGTACGCGTACACCAGCCTCGACCGCCCCGACTCGGTGACGTTCCTGGCGAACTGGATCCCGTTCGAGGAGCCCAACGGCGGCCCGAACTTCTACGCGTTCGGTGACGACCTCCGCTACAACATCAAGATCGACAACACCGGTGACGGCGTCTCTGACCTCACCTACACCTGGCGGTTCCACAACAGCTACCGCGACTCCGCCAACCAGTTCCTCTACAACACCGGCCCGGTGACGTCGCTCGCCGATCCGGATCTCAACTTCCGGCAGGTCTACGACCTGGTGCTCTCCCATGGCCACGAGAGCAAGGTCCTGCTCTCGAACGTGCCCGCGGCCCCCTCCCGCGTGGGGCCGGCGTCCATGCCGGACTACGCCGCCCTGCGCAACCAGGCGATCTTCAACGTCCCCGGCGGTGGCAAGACCTTCGCCGGGCAGGCCGAGGACCCGTTCTTCGCCGACCTGCGGGTCTTCGACCTCCTCTACGGCGGCAACCTGTCCGAGCGCGGCCAGGACACCCTCGCAGGCTACAACGTCAACTCCATCGCACTGCAGATCCCCAAGTCTCAGCTCGCGCTGAAGGGGAACCCCGGGCGCAACCCGGTCATCGGGGTGTGGTCCACCACGGACCGTCGGGGGGTGCAGATCTTCGACTCCCGCGACGGGCAGCACGGCGACAAGTGGAAGCAGGTCTCGCGACTGGGCAACCCGCTCGTCAACGAGGTCGTCGTCCCGCTGAAGTACAAGGACGCCTTCAACACCCTCAACCCCGACCAGGACCGCACGGTGCAGCCGGTCGTGGACAAGGTCCTGGACCCGACCCTGCCCAAGTTGATCCAGCAGGTCTACGGTGTCCCGGCCCCCACGGCCCCGCGCAAGGACCTGTTCGAGATCTACCTGACGGGTATCTGCAAGGCCTGCGGTCCCATCCAGGCCGACCTCAACGCGCACAGCCTCAACAAGGACGCCAAGCCCCGCCGCATCGTGCCCGCGGAGGAACTGCGCCTGAACATGAACGTGCCGCCGGCCGCCAACCCCAACCGGTACGGCGTTCTTGCCGGTGACCTTGCGGGCTTCCCCAACGGCCGTCGCCTGACGGACGACGTCATCGACATCTCCCTGCAGGCCGTCGAGGGCGCCGCCCAGAGCGGCCAGCTCGTCCCGGCCCTCGCCGACGGCGACAAGGTCAACGCCAACGAGGTGCCCTTCGGCGCCTCGTTCCCCTACCTCGCCCTCCCGCACACCAAGTCCGTCAACAGCGGCCCCAACGCTCCCGAGCGCTCCGGCGCCAAGAACGCGGCGGCCCTCGGCGGCTTCGGCGCCCTGCTCCTCGGTGCGGGCGGATTCCGACTTCGCCGCCTCCGCAAGTCCAGCTGACCCCACCACTCCGGGCGGGGCCGAGGTCGGTCCTCCGGTCCCGCCCGGACCACCCGTCACTCATTCCACCGGGGAGGAACCCGTGCACCGGCCCGAACAGACGCCTGCCCCTACGGACCGGCGCCGCAGACACCTGCGTGCCACCGCGGTCACCATCGCCCTGGGCGTGGTCATGTTCAGCGGCGGCGCCGTCGGTCTCTCCCCGACCGGGTCCGGCGCACCGGACACCGTCGTACCCGTTGCGTCTTCCGCGGGCCCGGCCTCTGGTGTCGAGGCGTTGCGCGAGCGCGTCAAACGCCTGCCGAAGGATCTCGTGGGCTGGGCGGACCTCGGCATGGCTCTCGTCCAGGAGGCCCGCTCCACCGCCGACCAGGCCACCTACACCCAGGCTGAGACGGCCCTGCGCCGTTCGCTCGTCCTCCAGCCGGCCGAGAACCTGCACGCCGAGATCGGCATGGGCGCCCTCGCGGCGGCCCGCCACCGCTTCCGGGACGCCCTGGCGTGGGCCCGCAAAGCAGTCGCGACCAGCCCGGCCACTCCCGCCTCCTACGGGGTCCTGGCCGACGCCCACACCCAGCTCGGCCAGTACGAGGAAGCAGAGGAAGCGGTCCAGAAGATGGCTGACCTCCGCCCGGACAGCTCATCCCTGGCCCGCGCCTCCTACACCTTCGAGCTCCGCGGCGACACCGACCGGGCCACGACACTGATGGAGCGCTCGCTGCGGGCGGCCGGTACTCCGGGCGAGCGGGCATTCGCCCTGACCCACCTCTCCTCCCTCGCCCTGGACAACGGCGATCCGACGACCGCGCTGCGCCGGGCGCAGACCGGCCTGACCATCGCGCCGCGCGACGCAGGCCTACTCGAGGCCCGCGCCCGTGCGCATGCGGCCACCGACGACCGCGAGCAGGCGGTCGCCGACTACACCGCGGCCATCGCCGTGGCACCGCTCCCGCAGTACCTTCTCGGACTCGGTGAACTCCAGCAGTCCCTCGGCCACCAGGACCGGGCCGAGGCCCAGTACGCGGTCCTGCGCGCCCAGGAGACACTCCGCCGGGCCGCGGGTAATCCCGCCGATGTCGACGCGATCCTCTTCGAGGCAGACCACGGCGATCCCCGCCACGCCGTGACCACGGCCGCAGCAGCCGTACGCGAGCGGCCGTTCCTCGCCGTCCACGACGCCTACGCATGGGCCCTCCACCGCGCCGGACGCGATGACGAGGCCCTCGAGCAGGCCGAGCAGGCCCTCACCCTCGGCACCCGCAGCGCTCTGTTCCTCTACCACCGCGGCGCAATCCACCAGGCCCTCGGCAACGACGACGCCGCCCGCCAGGACCTCACCAAGGCCCTGGCCCTCGACCCCTCCTTCCACCCGCTGCATGCCCCCGCGGCGCATGCGGCACTCCGGCGAATCGACGACACCCCATGAACCCCACCACCCGCCGGCGCACCGCGGCCGCCCCACTCGGAGCCGCCCTCCTCGCCATCCTCGCCGCAGCCGCACCCGCGGCCGCGCACCCGCTGGGCAACTTCACCGTCAACTACGCAACCAACCTGACCCTGCACCCCGACGCCGTCGAGGCCGAGATCGTGGTCGACCGCGCCGAGATCGCCGCAGCGCAGGAGCGCCCACTCATCGACCGGGACCACAACGCAACCCTCACCGCCGACGAACAGGACGCATACGCGGACGCGGCATGCACCACACTCGCCGGGCAACTGGCCGCCGAGGCAGGCAACCTGAGCTTGCGGTGGAAGCAGCGCGCCAGCAGGCTGACCTTCCACACCGGCGAGGCCGGGCTCAACACCAGCCGCCTCACCTGCCGCCTCACAGCCGCCGCGCACCTCGCCTCGCCGTCCGACGTCCGTATCGCCACGCACTACGACGTCCAGCGCATCGGCTGGCACGAGATCACCGCGCGCGGCGAAGGCCTCGCCCTCACCCACTCCACCGTCCCGGCAGCCTCCACCACCAACCGACTACGCCACTACCCGCAGGACCCGCTCTCCGGCCCACTCGACCAGCGCACCGCCGAACTGCGGACCACGCCAGGGCGAGGCCCCGCTGCCAGAATCATTCCGCCCGGCCTGCCCGGCGCCGGGCCCGTCACCGCGCTGCTGAACCGGATCTCCAGCCTCTTCAACGATCTCGTGGGAAGCCGCGAACTGACCGTCCCCGTCGGATCCCTGGCCCTGCTCCTGGCCATCGTCCTCGGCGCTTCCCACGCCGCGATGCCCGGCCACGGAAAAACCATCATGGCCGCCTACCTGGCCGGCCGCCGTGGCACCCGCCGCGACGCCGTCACCGTCGGCGCCACCGTCACCCTCACACACACTGCCGGCGTCCTCGCCCTCGGTCTCGCCCTCCCCCTCGCCACCCACCTCGCCGGGGAAACCGTCCTGACCTGGCTCGGCCTCGCAAGCGGCCTCCTCGTCACCGCCATCGGCCTCCAGCTCCTGCACTCCGCCCTCCGCGGACGAGGGCACCAGCACAGCCACCACGGACACCACCACCATGGCGATCACGACCATGGCGGTCACAGGCACGCGCGCGGGCACGGGCACGCGCGCGGGCACGGGCACGCGCGCGGGCATGCGCATCACGATCATGGCGATCACCAGCACGATCACGGGGACCACTCTCACGCCGCCGGCCGTGGGCACACTCACACCCCACCGCCCGCACTGCCGTCCTCACGCCCCGCACCCGGCACCGCGCCGGCCATCGGCACCACCGTCGTACTGACCAAGACCGGCACGGCGCCTCATACTCAGCACGACCACCACCACACCCGTCACGGCGAAGCCGACCACCACTACACCCCTGCCCCGCGCCGGCGCTGGACCCTGGTCGGCGTCGGCATCGCAGGCGGTCTCGTGCCCAGCCCCTCGGCCCTGGTCGTCCTCCTCGGAGCCGTCGCACTCGGCCGAACCGCCTTCGGGATCCTCCTCGTCATCGGCTACGGCCTCGGCATGGCCAGCACCCTCACCCTCGCCGGGCTCCTCCTCGTACGGCTACGCGACCGGATCAGTGCCCGCACAGCGGGCCGTGCCTCCGCCCGGCTGAAAGCCCTCGCACGCATCGGACCGGCCGCGACCTCGACCCTGGTCCTCTTGGTCGGGATCGGCCTCATCGCCCGCGCCGTCGCCAGCATCTGACCTCCACACCCACGCCCCTTCAAGAAGTTCACATGTCGCACCAATCCGGCAGCCTTGAGTTGTCACATCACAGCTGACAGATCCGTCCCGCCGGGGCAGCCGGGAGACCCGTGGTGAAGAAGGCTGCCTGGTTCAGGCAGCAGAGGTGACGACCAAGACGGCCGCACCGGTGCTGGTCCGCACCAGTGTCCCGGTTCCTCAGCACCACGGGATCAGATCCGGCAGCCGCCACCCCCGGTCACCGGCCCTGTACCGGCGGTTCTTCCCTCAGCGAGGAGCACTGTCGCCGCGCGCTCTCGCTCCCCTCACGCATGGGCGCGTCAGTGGGCAGGTGCCCCGAATTCCGCGTGCTGGGTATGGAAGGCGTACTCCGCGTCGTCGCCTGAGGGCGGAGCGGAGAAGGAGATCCTGCGTGCCTCGGCACGTACCCGCTCCACGAGCTCTGCGAACTCTTCGTCAGTCATCGCTCTCGCCTCACATAACCCCCTGCGGTCGATTCGTGGCGCGCTCGCGACCGGATTGGTGGACGCCGGCTCCGACCCGTGCCCGCCGGGGCAACGGATCCCGCGGCCGCGGCCCTCCCGCTCCGCTACCGGGGCAAGAGGCCAATCCCGATCGGCCGGTGATCCGAACCCCTGTCAAGAGGACGCAGACGGCGTTCCACCGGCAGAGGCGGTCAACATGCTCACTCTCGTCCTCATCGGCTTGCTCGGAGGGCTGATCACCGCAGTCTCGCCGTGCATCCTGCCCGTCCTTCCCGTGGTCTTCCTGGCCGGCGGCCCCGGCAACCCACCACCCCCACCCCGTACGACCGCCGCCGCCGGGTGGGACAAGCAGGCCGGATCCCAGTCCCAGGGTGGTGCGACCGTCGAGGTCCTGCCCCAGGCCCCGGCCCCGGCCCCACCCCGTGTCCGCAACCGCCGCCCGTACGCCGTCGTCGCCGGGTTGGTCCTCAGCTTCAGCTTCTTCACACTGCTCGGGGTCACGATCATCTCAGCGCTCGGGCTGCCCCAGGACATCCTGCGCTACATCGGCCTCTCGCTCCTGGTCCTCATCGGCCTCGGCCTGATCTTCCCGCCCGTCGAGCGGCTGCTGGAGAAACCCTTCGCGCGCATCCCCCAGCGCCAGGTCAACAAGGAAGGCAGCGCCTTCGTCCTCGGACTGGGACTCGGACTTCTCTACGTCCCCTGCGCCGGGCCGGTCCTCGCCGCGATCACCGTCGCGGGGGCCCGCGGGGAGATCAACGCCGACATCATCGCACTGACCCTCTCCTTCGCCGTCGGCACCGCGATCCCCCTCCTCGCCTTCGCCCTCGCCGGCCGCCGCGTCTCCGAACGCATCGCCGCCTTCCGCACCCGCGCCCGCAAGCTCCGTATCACCGCCGGCCTCCTGATGATCGTGCTGGCCTTCGCCCTCGCCTTCGACATCACCACCACCCTGCAGAAGGCCCTGCCCAACTACACGGCGGCCGCGCAGAAGCAGGTCGAGGACAACGACACCGCCCGCCAGACGCTCTCCGGCCTCTACGACGACTCCAACAAGGACCTCGCCCGCTGCGAGGACGGCATCAACGAACTCCGCTCCTGCGGGGCCGCCCCGCCCCTCGCAGGCATCACCAAGTGGCTCAACACCCCGGGCGGAGCACCGCTGGACCTCGCAGCCCTGCGCGGAAAAGTGGTTCTGATCGACTTCTGGACCTACTCCTGCATCAACTGCCAGCGCAGCCTGCCCCACATCGAAGCCTGGGACCGCGCCTACCGCGACAAGGGCCTGACCGTCATCGGCGTCCACTCACCCGAATTCGCCTTCGAGAAAGACCCCGGCAACGTCGCC
Source organism: Streptomyces sp. NPDC089919 (assembly GCF_040684615.1). Taxonomy (NCBI): domain Bacteria; kingdom Bacillati; phylum Actinomycetota; class Actinomycetes; order Kitasatosporales; family Streptomycetaceae; genus Streptomyces; species Streptomyces sp. NPDC089919. The sequence goes on along the minus strand of NZ_JBFBGK010000028.1, from coordinate 9,675 downwards.
GACCAGAGCCGCAAGCTCGGCGTCACCTACCCCGTCGCCCTCGACAACAACCTCGACACCTGGAACAACTACCGCAACCGCTTCTGGCCCGCCAAATACCTCATCGACGCCAACGGCACCGTCCGCTACTTCACCTTCGGTGAAGGCCGCTACGCCCAGACCGAGACGCTCATCCGCGACCTCCTGAAGCAAGTCGACCCCACCGTCCAGCTACCTCCCTCCACGGGCCAGGACAACGACAAGCTCACCGCCGACCGCACCCCCGAGACCTACCTCAGCACCAGCCGCATCAACGGGTACGTCGGCACCCCCGAACTCAGCAAGGACAAGGCCACCACCTACGCCTTCCCCACCGGCGGTATCCCTCTGAACCGGATTGCCCTCGCCGGCACCTGGACCACCACCTACGAACAGTTCACCGCCGGACCCGACGCCCGCCTCGCCTTCACCTACCGGGCCAAGAACGCCAACCTCGTCCTCGCGGGCGAAGGCACCGTCACCGTCCTCATCGACGGCAAACAGACCACGACCCTCCCGATCCACGGAGCCCCCACCCTCTACCAACTCACCAACGACGCCACAGCCCGCCAAGCCCAGCTCGAACTCCGCCTCACGCCAGGTCTCCAAGCCTTCGCCTTCACCTTTGGATAGACCGACCCAGGTCGACAACAGCCTTCCGGGATCCGACATGACCGCCGGCGGCGCCGAAGCCGTCGGCGGGCAGCCCGGGCAGCCGCGAGGACGTACAACAGCCGAAGGTCACCCGAACGAGAACCCACCGCCGCAGGAGCGGGTGGGCCGCCCGGCGGCAGGCCAGAGCAGTGGTGCGCGGGTCAGATTTCTGACCCGCACCGGTGGGCGGAAGGAGCGGCCGGCTTTCTGGCCCTCGCCACCAGGCCAGAGTTGTCGCGTCATGGCAGCGCCCCCGCACCGGGCTCTGACAGCAGCGGGCCGGTTCAGGAGGCGGCCGGTGGCCTCGCTTCTTCGGCGGCGCGGCGGTATTCGGCGCTGAGCCGTTGAGCCGTTGAGCCTCTTCTAGCTGGTCCTCGAGGATGACGATCCGGCAGGCGGCCCCGATCGGGGTGCCCTGGTCGACGAGCTCCCGCGTCCGGGCGGCGATCCGCAGCTGATAGCGGGAGTAGCGGCGGTGTCCGCCGATGGAGCGGAGCGGGGTGATGAGGCGGGCTTCGCCGATCCGGCCGGGTGCTCTCCGGCACCACCAACATCTGCTCTCGCCTCTCGCCGACAAAGCCATCCTGGACATGGGCCAGGAACGACTCCCTGCGCATCGACATCGACATCACCTCCGGACAGAGGGGTGAAGCAGGTCAAAGAACGGGGCGGAGGACGGGTGCCGGAGGGGGATCGGCTCGTGCCCGCCCTCCGCTGGCCGCTGGTGCGGAGACCTCAGGCGGAGATCTGCTTGGGGCCGGCGTCGGCGCGGATGCTGATCTTGCGCGGCTTGGCGCGCTCGGCGATCGGGATACGCAGGGTCAGGACACCCGCGTCGTAGTCCGCCTCGATGTGCTCGGTGTCGAGGGTGTCGGCCAGCACGATCTGGCGGGAGAAGACACCCAGCGGCCGCTCGGCCAGTTCCATCTTCACCGAGTCGGCCTTCAGGACCGGGCGGCGCTCCGCCTTCACGGTCAGCATGTTCCGCTCGACATCGATGTCGATCGCCTCGGTGCTCACCCCGGGCAGGTCGAAGGCGATCACGTACGCGTCGCCGTCACGGTAGGCGTCCATCGGCATGACCGACGGCTTCGACCAGGTCCCCGACGTACCCGACAGCTGCTGGACGATCCGGTCCATCTCGCGGAACGGGTCGGTGCGCATCAACATCACGAAACACCTCCAGTTGGTTCAGGCAGAAACTGCCAATGCGCTTCAACGTGCCTCCGTTGAACATGTCATCGAAACGATGACAAGCAAGGAGTCATCTGGAGGATGACAAGACGACGGAGTGTGCCTTGACCCCAGCAGATACACCCCCCGCACCCGTGTCCTTCCACGCCGCCGCAGCGGCCCTGGAAGCGATCAACCGGTCAATGGAGCAGGCGCAGCAGCCCACATCAGCAGCCCCGACCGCCGCGGCCTCCGGCCCGCACCCGGCGCTGGCCGCGCTGCTGATGCTGCGCGTGGTTCGCGAGCAGCTCGCCGGCTGGGAGAGCGGACTGATCGAAACCGCCCGCGGGCAAGGAGCCAGCTGGGCCGACCTCGCCGGCCCCCTCGGCGTCGCCAGCCGGCAGGCAGCCGAACGCCGCTACCTGCGCCTGCGCCTGCGCCCCGGCCCGGACGGAAGCACCGGCGAGGAACGCGTCCAAGCCACCCGCGACGCCCGCGCCGCAGACCGCACCGTCACCGCCTGGGCCCGCGACAACGCAGCCGACCTGCGCAGCCTCGCCGGACAGATCACCGCCCTCACCGGCCTCCCCGCCAGCGCCGACCACGCAGTCGGCGAGCTGAACCAGGCCCTCGCCGACAACGACGCCGCCCGCCTGGTGCAACCCCTGGCCGCCACCCGGGCACACCTACGACCCCAGGACGCCCACCTCGCCGAACGCATCGACACCCTCACCCACCACACCGAGCAGCTTCGTCAGAACACCCATGACCAGCGGAGCACGTAATCATCAGCGCCCCGGCTAACGAGCAGGGCGCTCGACTCGGGACCGGCAGCAGCGATCACGAGTGTTGCAAGGACCGCCAGAACCCCGGCGCTGCCGCACACCGGGCCTTGCCCGCGCACGCCAGATCGGCACAGGCCACCCAGCACCCGAGCCGGACCCAGACCGGCGCAGAGCCGGGGCCGGACCGGAGGCCGGCCGGGCCAACTCGGGAACGGGCCACAGCCACAGCTCGGGCCGCGCCGGGCCGGTACAGAACCCGTACCGGCCCAGGGCCCGGGCCGGTGCCATCCCCGAAGCAGAGCCGGCGCGAGAGCAGGACCGGGCCCGCGCCCGCCCCAGGACGGTGCGGGGACGGCGCGGTGCCGGGGTTGGTCAGGGCGGGGTGATGTCGGTACCGGCTTCACGGGCGGCGTGCCGGCGGACTTCCTCCGACGGCGCAACCAGCCGACCGGCCGGGAGCAGGCCAACGTCGACCGCAGCCGCTCGGTCCGCCTCCCGTAACCACGGGTCAACCCTGACAGCTGTTCCACGAAGGTCCGCCGTCCGCACGAGATGACCGGGCAGATGAACCTGCGGACGCGTAAACAGAGCGCGACCCGCCGGCCCCCGCTGGGCACATCAGCGGGAAAGCGCAGGTAGGAGCTGTGAATCCGCCGTGACCAGCTCCCACAGTCGGGACAGACGGCCCCCGCAACCGTGCTTCGGGCCTCTATGCGCACCGCCTCGTCGTTCACGTCGACCGACAGCACCGCGACATCGGCGATCGACGGGAACAGCAACTCCTCCAGCCGGAGGACCACTTCTTCCACGGGCCGAACTGTTAGCCATACGACACCCGGTACGGCTCAATTCCGGGCAACTTCCCCAGAGCTCGCCCGCTCGACAACCGTCACTCAGCGTGCACGCTCCACGGAAACTGAGCCGGAACCGCTACCCGTGAACAAAGCCAGGCAACGGAGACCCGGGCAAACCGGACTCGATCCGGGGGCCTCGCAGCACTCTCACAACTGACCGTTTTGAGACCGGCGCAGACTCGGTAGAGCTTGAGATCGCAGGCCCGCGAGCGGCCGGTCGATCAGCGGGGCAGGATGCGCAGCACTGCCTCGCGTTCGCCGCTGAGCCGAAGGCCTTGCTCTACTGCGGCGCTCAGATCGAGGTCGCCGAGCAGAGTCGCAGCCAGCAGGTGCGGCGGTCCGGTCAGTGACGCGGTGGGGTGGTCGACCCGGCCGGCGTGGGTGTGCACGGAGCCGTCCTTGACTTCGATGACCAGGTCTTCGTTGCCGTCGGCGTGCAGTTGCAGGGCGATTGCCGGCTGGTCGGGGCGGTGGTCGGTCAGTGCCCGGGCGGGCAAGTCCAGCCAGTGGGTGCGGAAGGTGTCGTTGCCGCCCGGCTCACGCAACAGCGGCACGCCCCACCGGCTCAGCTCCTGCAGCACCGGCTCCAGCGCACGGCCACGCTCGGTGAGGGAGAACAGGGTGGTGGCCACCGGCGGCGGGGCGGCCCCGCGGTGGATCAGGCCGGCTTCCTCGAGTTCGCGGAGCCGGTCGACCAGCAGGTTGCTGGCGATCCCGGGCAGCCCGTTGCGCAGGTCGGTGTGCCGGCAAGGACCCAGGGCGAGCAGTTCACGGACGATCAGCAGGGTCCATCGGTCGCCGATGGTGTCCAGTGCTTTCGCGATGCCGCAGTACTGCCCGTAGGTGCGCATGCCACCACCCTACATCGTTGTTGAGATTCAAAACTTTCTTGTTGACTTTCTCAACAACGTCGGTCTAGCGTCGCTGCCCATGACCTCCACCCTTTCCGTGCGTCGGCTGGCCTGGGCCGGCGTCGAGATCCGTCTCGGCGACACCCGCCTGCTGATCGACCCGCTCGAGAACGTCGCTCCGCTGGCGCCGGTGATGGGGCCGCCGCACCGGCCGGTCGACCCGGTCGACACCCCGCCCGGCACCCACGCCCTCATCACCCACCTGCACCCCGACCACTACGACCACGACCTGATCGCCCGGATCGCGGCCACCGGCACGATCGGCTGCCACACCCCGAGCGCGGCGGCGCTGCACGAGGCGGGCATCACCCCCGTCGCCCAGGACCTGGGCCGCTCACGCCGCATCGGAGAGCTGACCGTCACCCCGGTGACCTCGCTGGACTGGCGCGGCAACGACTGTGACCAGGTCGCCTGGGTCGTCGAAGGCGCCGGCCGGCGGGTCATCCACTGCGGCGACACCCAGTGGCACGGCAGCTGGTGGCAGATCGCCCGCGACCACGGCCCGTTCGACGTCGCGTTCGTCCCGGTCAACGGCGTCATCGCCCACTTCGAGGGCTACGCGGCCAACGTCCCGGCGACCATGACCCCCGAGCAGGGCGTCGAGGCCGCCGTCGCACTCGGCGCCGGCACCGTCTGCGCCATGCACTACGGCCTGTTCCACAACCCGCCGTTCTACACCGAACAACCCGACATCGAGCAGCGTTTCCAGCACGCCGCCGACGAGCGCGGCATCACCGCGGCCATCGTCGCCGACGGCCAGCCCGTCCTGTGACCATCAGAAACAAGGAGCACCACATGAAGATCGTCCTGTTCGGTGCCAGCGGCAACATCGGCCGGCCCACCACCGAGGAACTACTGCGTCGCGGCCACACCGTCACCGCGGTCACCCGAGCCGGCCACATCGACGGACTGGGGCACGAGGCCCTGACCGTGACCACCGGTGACGTCACGGACGCCGCCGCGGTCGCCGGTCTCGCCGCCTCCCACGACGCCGTACTGTCGGCCGTCGGCCCCCGGATCGGTCAGGAGAACGACCGCGCCACGATCGTCGGTGCCGCCCGTGCGCTGATCGACGGACTCCGCCGAGCCGGCGTCACCCGCCTGGTCACCATCGGCGGTGCCGGTAGCCTGCGCACGCCGACCGGCGCCCGGGTCATGGACGACCCGGCCTTCCCCGCGCTGTGGAAGGCCAACGCCGAGGCCCAGTCCGAAGCGCTCGACCTCTACCGCGGCGTGCACGACCTCGATTGGACGTACGTGTCGCCCGCCGCGGTCATCGCAGCGGGCGAGCGGACCGGGGCCTACCGCAGCGCCGGGGACACCCTGCTCACCGACGACGACGGCAACAGCCGCATCTCGTACGCCGACTACGCGATCGCCCTGGCCGACACGATCGAGAGCGGCACCGCCATCCGCCGCCGCATCACCGTGGCGTACTGAGCCATGAGCGACGACGCCGCCGGCCGGCAGACCCGATTCATCGTCCTGCTCGCAGCGCTCGTGGCCCTGGGACCACTGTCCATCGACGGCTACCTGCCCGCACTGCCGGACCTCGCCGGCGACCTGCGCGCCAGCACCGCGGCCACCCAGCTCACCATCACCGCCTGCCTGGCCGGGCTGGCCATCGGGCAGCTGATCGCCGGGCCGCTGAGCGACACCTACGGCCGGCGGCGTCCGTTGCTGGCGGGCCTCGCCCTCTACACGATCGCCAGCGCGCTCTGCGCGGTGGCGCCCGACGTCCGGACCTTCGTCGGCCTACGCCTGGTCCAGGGCATCGGTGGGGCGTTCGGCATCGTCATCGCCAACGCCATGGTCCGCGACCGAACCTCCGGAACCCGCACCGCACGTCTCTTCTCCGCACTGACCTTGATCACCGGCCTGGCACCGGTGTTCGCGCCGATCCTCGGCGGCCAGCTACTGCGCGTCACGGCCTGGCCTGGAATCTTCGTGGCCCTGGCCGTACTCGGCGCCGTGATGCTGGCGGCCTCCGCCGCAGGACTGCCGGAGACCCGGTCCTCTACGTCACGCCAACCGCTGCCGGCCGTCGTCCGGCAGCTGCTCAGCGACCGGGTCTTCACCGGGTATGTCCTGGCCAACGGCCTGGTCTTCGCGGCGATGTTCGCCTACATCTCCGGCTCGCCGTTCGTCCTGCAGGACATCCACGGCCTGTCACCGCAGCAGTACAGCGCCGTGTTCGCCGTCAACGCCGCCGGACTCATCGCGGCCGCCCAGATCAGCGGCCGGCTGGTGGCCCGGGCCGGCGCCCGCGTGCTGCTGCTCGCCGGTCTGCTGGGCGCGACAGCCGGTGGCACCACGGTCCTGGGCGCCGTGCTGACACGGGCACCCCTGCCCGCGCTCCTGATCGGCCTGTTCGTCCTGGTCTCCAGCGTGGGCCTCGTCATGCCGAACGCCGCAGCCCAGGCCCTGGCCGACCACGGCGGACACGCCGGCTCGGCCGCCGCTCTACTCGGCTTCAGCCAGTTCATGATCGGCGGGGCACTCGCTCCGCTGGCCGGCGCAGGTGGCGCCACCGACGCCTTGCCGATGGGAATCATCGTCGCCGTGCTGCCGGCACTCGCTCTGCTCACACTCGGCGTCCTCACCCGGTCGATGCCCGGTGAACGCGCTCACAGGCCGACTCGCCAAGGACCTGCCGGGCACCGGCGACCGCGCCGGCACATCGATCGCAGACGCGGCAAGGTCCACTAGCAGCTGAAAGGTCGGTGGCCCAACCGTCGCGAACCTCGCCTGCCTGGCACACCGCGGACCGGGCCGGGGCCGCGGGGCGAGGCCGGGACCGGGCCGAGGCCGCGGGGCGGGCCGAGGCCGCGGGGCGGGCCGAGGCCGGGGCCGGGGCCTGAACGAACGCCGACCAGGCCAACACCGGGGCGGGCCAGAGCCAGAGACCGGCCGAAGCGCGGGCCCGAGCGGCAGGTGCCAGGAAGCGGGCCGGGCCCGGTGCCCATCCGGCACCGGGCCCGAGCCCGTCAGGACGGGGTGGTGTCGGTCCCTGCTTCGCGGGCGGCGTGCCGGCGGACTCCCTCCGACGGGGCCACCGGAGGCCCGGACTGGAGCGGGGCGGCCGCAGGCCGGACACAGTGCCCCGATACAACGTGACCAACGCGGCCACCCCCACTCAGCGAGCGCAACACAAGCTCCACCTCCACCAAGCCCAGCACTCCCACCCGCCAACCCGCCGCCAGAAAGACGCCGGCTGTCGGCGTACACGTGAACGTTCACTTGTACGCCGACACCTGTGGCCGCCGGCGAGCTCGAGCGGGCGGGTGCTGGTCACCACCCGTTGCCGGGACGCGGCTCTGTTCGGGGAGGGCCGGCGTCGGATCGACGTCGGGCTCTTCACCCCGGAGGAGTCCTTCGCGTACCTCACTGCCGTGCTGGATGCCCAGGGCCGCGTCGAGCCCGCTGACCAGCTCGCTTCGCTTGCTCACGACCTCGGGCATCTGCCCTTGGCGCTGGCCCAGGCGGTCGCCTACCTCGTTGACGCGGGCGAGAGTGTGGCCTCGTACCGGGTGCTGCTGGCCGACCGCGCCACCACACTCGACCACTTGGCCCCCGACACGCTGCCTGACGAGCAAGCCACGGGTCTGGCCGCGGCCTGGTCCCTGTCCATCGACCGTGCCGACACCCTCCGACCCATCGGCCTGGCCCGCCCCATGCTCCACCTCGCCTCCCTCCTCGACCCCAACGGCATCCCCCAAACCGTCCTCACCAGCCAAGCCGTCCGGGACCACCTCGCCGCACACAGAGCTGCAGCCGAGGCCAGCCCGGAGCTAGCTGCCGTCTCCCCCGCCGACGCGACCCGCACCCTGCGCGCCCTCGACCGGCTCAGCCTCATCGACCACCAACCCACCACCCCCCACCAGACCGTACGAGTCCAGCCGACCAGACGCGGGTGCTGGGCGAAGACCACCCCGACACCCTCACGACCCGGAGCAACCTCGCCCATGTAAGACAAGACAGCTCTCCCCCACTTCTTGGAGCTTCGTCTCGTCGGGCCGCCTCGGCAGCGACGTGAGATCCATCGTGTTCACGCTGATGCTGTTCATCGGCATTGGTGTGATCTGCCTCGTGTGCAAGTAGCTGTCGGGCGCTGAACGGAGACCCTTTCCCGCTCCACCACCGGGGACGGCAAACACGACCACCGCCGGGCGATCGTCCGTGGTCTGGAGCCTCGGCCCGGGCGGCAGTTCCCTCGGGCGGGCCTGCGGGCCACCGTCGTGGCGGCTTGCGGGACCGGGAAGACCCACATGGCGGCCGCGGCCGCGCACCGGATCGCACGGGGCGGCCGGGTCCTAGTGCTGCTGCCGACCCTGGACCTGCTGACCCAAACCGCGCGCCAGTGGCGGGTCGCCGGCCATCACGGGCCGGCGGTCGCCGTCTGCTCCCTCGAGGACGGCGCGCACCTGCACCGGCTGGGTCTGCGGGCCACAACGTCGGCACCGCAACTGGGCCTGTGGCACGGCCGCGGCCCGGTCACGATGTACGGCACGTACGCGTCCCTCCCGTCATCGCCGAAGCCTGCCGCGGGGCGTACGGCCTGGCGATGGAGCCCTTCGACCTGGTCGTGGTCGACGAAGCACACCGCATGTCGGGGTCGCTGGGGAAGGCCTGGGCGGACGTGCACCGCCACCCACATGCGGCTGAGTCAGACAGCTCTCGCGGTACGTGCCGGGCTGGGGCGCACGACCGTGTCGCAGGCCCTCTCGCCGGCGCAGCCGGCTCCGGTGAGTGGGATCCGCACGACCTGGAGGTCCACCCGGCCAGCCTCGCCACCACCGTCTCCGGGCCCGGACAGTCCGCAGGCCGGATGCTGCCCGGGTACGTGCGGCGCGAACACGACCAAGCACTGGCTGCCCTGGTGGAGCAGGCCGCGAGCGGCCGTATCGGGGCTGTGGTGCTGGTGGGTGGTTCGTCGACGGGCAAGACGCGGGCATGCTCCCCGGCGAGCCCGCTCGGCCGAGACTGAGAGGGAGGGGGCGACGGGCCGGGACCGGATCGCTGCCGAGGGCCTGCTGCTGGCCGGCGTCTTCCTGGCGGCGGGTGGTCGTCGGGGCGGCTCGGTCTGGTGGAGGTGGAGCTCGTGCTGCGGTTGCTCTGCGGGGTGGTCGCGCTGGGCACGTTGTGCCGGGGCGCCGTCTACCGGCCCCGGGCCGGCTGGGCGCTTCCCCGGCTTCGACGAGATCCGGGCCGGGTACGCCGGGGCGCTCCGATGCATACGTCGAGCGAACAGCCCTGGAGGCCCACCGACGCCGGATCGGG